>JBFWPD010000241.1:0-6277 GCA_050250175.1 Vicinamibacterales bacterium | reverse complement strand
ACTGGACGTCTTTGGAGAGCAGTCTGTGCGTTCCGACGAAGATGTCCACCTTGCCGTCCGCGAGGTCGCCGAGCACCATCTTCTGTTCTGCCTTCGTCCGGAAGCGGCTCACCATGTCGATTCGGACGGGGAAGCCGGCGAAGCGCTCGGCAAGCGTCTTCTGGTGCTGAAAGGCGAGCACGGTGGTGGGCGCCAGAAATGCCACCTGCTTGCCGTCCATCACGGCTTTGAAGGCGGCCCGCATCGCGACCTCGGTCTTCCCGTAGCCGACGTCGCCGCAAAGCAACCGGTCCATCGGCGTGGACGATTCCATGTCGCCCTTGATGTCCGTGATGGCCGTCCGCTGATCGGGAGTCAGTTCGTACTCGAATGCATCCTCGAACTCCTGCTGCCAGTGAGAATCGGGGCTGAACGCATGGCCCGCGACCGCTTTGCGCGCCGCGTACAGCTTCAGCAGGTCTTCGGCCATGTCGCGCATGGCTTTCTTCACACGCGATTTGGCACGCTCCCACGATGCTCCGCCCAATCGATCGAGCGGCGGCCTGGTGGCGCCGGTGTATTTCTGGACGAGATCGAGTCGTTCGACAGGGACGAAGAGCTTGTCGTCGCCTGCGTATCGAAGTTCCAGGAACTCCTGGACGGAGTCGCCGAACCCGATCTGCTTGAGGCCGACGAACGCCCCGATTCCATGATCGACGTGCACGACGAGGTCGCCCGGTTTGAGATCCCGGAGGTCGGACAGGAAGGCGCGTGTCGCCGCGCGGCGTCGCTCCGGCGCGCGCCGCTCTTCTTCGAAGACATCCGGCTCGGCGTAGACGGCCAGCCCTGCGTCTGGCAGCCGGAATCCCCGCGAGAGGCTGCCAACACTGACCAGGACCGCCGCATACCGCGCATCGTCGGACTGGTCCACCGGCACCGCCAGCAAGTCGTACTCCTTCAGGACCTCGATGGTGCGCTCGGCACGGCCGGGTGTTGCGGCGACGAAGAGAACGGTTTGCCGGTCGTCCTTGAGACGGCGGAGCTCGGCGACCCAGTCTCCGAATCGACCGTTCATCTCGATGACGGGCTGGCAGCGGACGTGCGCAGTGGCGCGCCCTGACGACACGGAGCCGTCTTGCGAAGAGGACTCACCGTCGCCGAGAGCAAGCTGCGCGAGGGCCGTTGCGGATTCGAGACGCGGAGCAACGACTTCGAGCGTCGTGAACAGCGCCCACGGAGGCAAGGTCTGCGACACTGCACGGCCTGACTCGGACGCGTCGGCAAAGCTTCGCGCCATCTGCGCGTCGAACGTCTCGAGAGCCTTGCCGACTTCGTCTGCTTCGGACACGATCACGCGAGTCTTCGAGGGCAGCGCCAGGTAGTCGAAGAGTGTCGCTGACCGATCGAGCTCCCCCTCGGTCCGCTCGGGAGTCGCGTGGTCAGGATCCGCAGGAAGAAGATCCCGTAGCGGGACAACAGCTGCCCAGTCGACAGGCAGAATGGAACGCTGCGTGGCTGGATCGTAGGTACGGAGTGTTTCTATCGTGTCGCCGATGAACTCGATTCTGAACGGGTGCGTGGCGCCTGCAGGGAACAGATCGAGAATGCCGCCGCGGATGGCGAACTCGCCATGCTCATCTGCCGGATCCTCCCGCCTGAAACCTGCGTCCACGAGCAGCCGGCCGAGGACCTCGGGCTCGATCTCCTGCCCTGGCTTCAGCTCAATCGAGGCCTGAAGCAGGCGATCTGGCGCGCTGATCCTGGGGAGCAGTCCGGGCGCGGAGGACACGACGACCCGCGCACGGCCGGTCACGATCGAATGAAGGGCTCGCGCCCGCGCCGACGTCACGCCGACGTGCGGCGCCATCCCGCGGTAAGGATCGACCTCGTGTGAGGGGAACGGAAGGACGGATCGATCGAGATCGAGCCCGCTGATCCCTTCGAGAGCCGCGAGGAAGTACCGGATGTCGGCGACAGATTGATCGATGTCGCCATCGCCAGGAACGACGTAGAGCACCACCCCGTTCGGGGCGTTGTGGGCTGCCGAGGCGACGTAGAGCGCCTTGACGGAAGGCGTCAGGCCGGAAACAAGACGTACGTCGGCATCGAGCCCGCTGCGGGCTACCCCGGTCTTGATCAGCGCGCGAAGGCCAAGCGATGTCGACGTACTCAACTGCAAACCGTTACATCTGGAAATCTGGGAATCTGCAAATCTGGGAACTGAACCTTCTACTGCACCAGGATCATTCCGACAGCGCGGCTGCTAATCCACGCTTCTCGACCGATCGTCGTCACGGCAGCGCGGCTGCTGTTGCCAGGCATGTCGATCGAGCGAGATCCAGTAAGAGGTTCAATTACCAAATTACGAAATTCCCAAATTTCCAGATGATCTGATCTTCTCCACGATCCCCGTGGTGGAGTGTCCCTCTTCGAGGGCCATGCGCACGACCCTGCCGCCGCGCGCTTCGACCACCTCGCGGCCGACGATCGCATTCTCGCCCCAGTCGGCGCCCTTCACCAGCACGTCGGGCTCGATTCTGGAGATCAACGCGAGTGGTGTCTCGTCGTCGAATACGACGACAGCGTCGACCGCCTCGAGCGCTGCCAGAACCTCGGTGCGTTCGGCCTCGGGCGTGATTGGCCGATCCGGTCCTTTGCTGGCGCGCACGGATCGGTCAGAGTTCACCCCGACGATGAGTGCCTCGCCAAGCGCTCGTGCCTGCTGCAGGTAGCGCACGTGCCCTGGGTGGAGGAGATCGAACACGCCGTTGGTGAAGACGACGCGGCCGCCTGCGCTGCGAATCCTGTCGCGAAGCGAGATCGCCGCGCCGAGATCTGCGTTCATCTCAATCCGGCCGCGGCTTGAACTGTACGCCCGCTGAGAAGCGCCAGCCGTGCTTCGGGCGGTAGATGCCCACGTCCCGTGTCCTGGACTTCACCCGGAACGTATACAGCAGTCGATGGTAGTCGAACGGATAGCCGTCGCGCTTGTGCACCGCCACGTCGAGCTTGTAGGTGCCTTCGACGAGCTCCAGGCTCTCGACGTCGAATGTGATCTCGGCGTTGCCGCTCAGCTGCTGCGGTTCCATCTCCTCCAGGTACGTGTTCGTCCCATAACAGCACACGCCGTCAGCGTTGAACAAGCTGATCCCGAAGACGAAGTCCGGGACGGCGGTGTGCGCCGTGACTTTCAACCGGACCGAGAGCGGATCGCCAGAATGGAAGATGAGCGCCGGGTGTCCCTGGCGATCGAGAAGCGTCACCTCAGTAATCTCGACTTCTCTCGAGCCCCAGCGTCCCTCCTGTGCCTGGAACATGTCCTGAAGGTTTTCACTCGCGCTGCCTTCAGGCGCGGCCGCCTCAGTGTGGGTCGCCGCTGGCGCCGCTGGCGCCGCTGACGCCGGCGACGCAGCGGCCAGCGCTTTCGCCGTATCGCTCGCCAGCTGCACGGCCTCTGTCTGCTCGACGGCGGTCAGATAGGCATCGACCACGCGCTTCGGATCGCCGTGCGTACGCGCCTCTCCGCTCTCCAGCCACAACGCCTCGTCGCAGAACCGCTCGACGACCGCAAGCGAATGCGTGACGAGAAGGATGGTCTTGCCGCGCCGCCGGAACTCTGCGAACTTGTCGAGGCACTTGTGCGTGAAGCCCTCGTCGCCGACAGCAAGGACCTCGTCCACGAGCAGGATGTCGGGATTCACGTGAATCGCGACCGCAAAACCGAGACGCATGTACATGCCGGACGAATAGGTCTTCACCGGCGCGTCGATGAAGTCGCGGAGCTCGGCGAATTCCACGATCTCGTCGAAGCGCTCCGCGATCTCACGCTTCGACAGCCCGAGCATGATCCCGTTGATGAAGACGTTCTCCCGTCCCGAGATCTCGGGATGAAAGCCCGCGCCCAGCTCGATCAGCGCCGAGATGCGGCCGCGAACCGTCACGGTGCCACTGGTCGGCTTCGTGATGCCGGCGACGAGCTTCAGTGCGGTGCTCTTGCCGGACCCGTTGCGGCCGATGAGCCCGTAGGTGACGCCCTGCTGGACTCGCATCGAAACGTCGCGAAGCGCCGGAAAAGTCTCGGTCGGTCTGAGTCCCTGCAGGATGCTGCGCTGCAGCAGCGCGCTTTTCAGCGTCGCGAACTGCCGGCCGCCGTAGCGCCGGTAGATCTTCGTGACGTTCTGCAGTTCGATGGCCGGCGTCATACCGCCTCGGCGAACGAGTCGCGCAGACGATCGAACACCCAGTAGCCCGCGAGAAAGATCCCGATCGACGCGACACCCAGCGCGACCAGCCACCGCCAGTGCCCGAATGGCCCCTCGAAATAGAGCAGCTCCTGATACGACACGGCCAGGTGGGTGAACGGGTTCAGGTTGAAGAGAGAGCGGTAAGGCTCCAGCTCGCCCTGGAACCAGGGGTAAATGATCGGGGTCGTGAAGAACCAGAGCGTCAGCACGTTCGCCAGCACGTCACGCAGATCGCGAAAGTGCACCGTGAGAGCGGCAAGCATCAGGGCCAGCCCGACGCTGAACACCAGCTGCACCAGCACCACGACGGGGAACCACACCAGGGCCAGTCCATCGGGCGGGTGCTGATAGATCACGAGGAAGGCGATCACGATCGGCAGCGCCAGGAAGAAGTGAATCATGTTGGCGAGGACGCTGACGATGGGGAGGACTTCGGCGGGGAAGAGCACTTTCTTGATCAGGTTTCCGCCAGCGATCAGGGATCCGGACGCCTCGGTCAGAGACGCGGAGAACCAGGTCCAGGGCAGGATGCCGCAGAGCATGAAGAGGGCGTAGTGCTCGACGCCGTCCACACGGCTCGGCATGATCGTCGTGAAGATGAACGAGTAGATCGCGAGCAGGAGGAGCGGGTTCACGAACGACCAGACGAACCCGAGGACCGAACCGCGGTACCGGGCCTTCAGGTCGCGCGCGACCAGACTCTGGATCAGCCCTCGATAGCGAACGAGTTGGCGCAGGTTGGCGAACACAATGCGCGCCGGGCGTTCACGAACGGATTCGCGCTCGGCTGGCGACCTGGAGGCGGACGAGCGACTTGAGCAGCGCGATCCGAGCACGCTCGTAATCGACGTCCGCGGCCGGCTGATTGAGACGCTCCTCGGCGCGCTTCTTCGCCTGTTCGGCGCGCGCGACGTCGATTTCGTCGGCGCGTTCCGCGATCTGCGCGAGAATCGTCACGCGATCCGGCAGAACCTCCGCAAACCCGAACGCGATCGACAGGTAGCGCTTCTCCTGCCCCTTCCGGTACCAGAGCTCGCCCGCGCCCAGCAGGGCAAGCAACGGCGTGTGCCCGGGAAGCACGCCGAAGTAGCCGTCAGCTCCCGGGATCTGGACCTCGTCGACGACTTCGTCGACGAGCGACCGATCGGCCGAGACGATCTGCAGATGCAGTTGGGTCGATAGCGCCAATTTCCGAAATTCCTAATTCCTGATTCCCAATTTCTCGAGTCCGCCTACGCTGCCTGGCGGTTGCGGAAGCGCTCGAGAACCTCGTCAATCGTGCCGGCGAGGTAGAAGTCCTGTTCCGGAACTTCGTCGTGACGGCCTTCGACGATCTCCTTGAAGCCGCGGATCGTGTCGGCGATCGGCACGTACTTGCCTTCGAGGCCAGTGAACTGCTGTGCGACGAAGAATGGCTGCGACAGGAACTTCTGAATCTTTCTCGCGCGGGACACCGTGAGCTTGTCGTCCTCCGACAACTCGTCGATGCCCAGGATCGCGATGATGTCCTGAAGGTCCTTGTAGCGCTGCAGGCTCTGCTTCACCTGACGCGCGACCTCGTAATGCTCGGCGCCGATGATGCGCGGGTCGAGAATGCGCGACGTCGACGCCAGCGGATCGACCGCCGGGTAGATGCCCAGCTCCGCGATCGCACGCGACAGGTTTGTCGTTGCATCGAGATGGCCGAAGGTCGTCGCCGGCGCCGGATCCGTGTAGTCGTCGGCAGGCACGTAGATCGCCTGCACGGACGTGATCGAGCCCTTCTTCGTCGACGTGATCCGCTCCTGGAGCTGGCCCATCTCGGTGAGCAGCGTCGGCTGGTAGCCGACCGCCGACGGCATGCGGCCGAGAAGCGCCGACACTTCCGAACCCGCCTGCGTGAACCGGAAGATGTTGTCGATGAAGAGGAGCACGTCCTTGCCTTCAGCGTCGCGGAAATATTCGGCGACGGTGAGGGCGGACAGGCCGACGCGAAGGCGCGCCCCCGGCGGCTCCGTCATCTGGCCGTAGACCAGCGCCGCGCGCGACTTGGACGCGTCGTTGACGTCGATGAC
>JBFWPD010000240.1:0-6308 GCA_050250175.1 Vicinamibacterales bacterium | reverse complement strand
AAGGCCGACGGCGCTGGCCGCCGGAGCGACCGGCAGGTCGGTGCTCCCTGTGAGCGATCCGTTGTTCGGAAACGCCAGATTCGTGGTGTTGCCGAGGGCGGCGTCGGCTCGCCCCGTGAAGCCCCACTCGATGCCGAGCGCCCGCGCGTAGTCCTTGTTCGTCTGGACGATGCGAGCCTCGATCTCGACTTGCGGCTGCGGCGTATCGAGCGTCGTCAGCAGACGAATGACCGTGTCGATGCGATCGGGCAGATCGGTGACGATCAGCGTGTTCGTCCGTGTGTCCACCTGCACCGTCCCGCGCTGAGACAGCGCGCTCGCCTCGAGAAGGTCCACCATCTCATCGGCCTTCGCGTAGCTGAGTGCGTGGGTGACGACTCGCAGTTCGCCGGCGAGCGCCTGCTCCTCCGCGAGCTTCCGGCGCTGGGCTTCCTCGTCGGCAAGCACGGTCAACGGCGCAATGCGCACGATCGTGCCGTCCACGAAGTAGCCAAGCTTGTTCGCCCGGAGGATCTGGTCGAGCGCCTGGTCCCAGGGCACGTCGCGGAGGGCGACGTCGACCGTACCCGTGACGGACGGGTCGATGACCATGTTCAGCGTGCTGATCTCGGAGAAGGTCCGCAGCACGGCACGAAGATCGGCGCCCTGGAAGTCGAGGCTGATCGGGTCGCCGACATAGGTGCGCGTACCGCCGGAGATTGGCGTCTGGGCGGACTGTGCCAGCCGCACCTCCCGGGTGACTGAGGCGGGCGCTGCCGCAGCCGGCGTCGTCTGGCTCGTGTCGAGTCGCGCCAACGCTTGAAGCGGATCTGCTGCCCCGCGGCTGGCCGGAGGAAGCACGATCGGCTGTCCTTTCGCGACACCCCTCTCGAAGTCCACGATGACCGAGCTGCGCTCGCTGTGGACCCGATGTGCGACAGGCTCCGCGAGGGCGATGCGAACGCGAGTCACGGCGACATCGCCTGGCAGCGGTTCGACCATGACCCGTGCAATCGGGTTGTCGTCGGCCTCGGCCAGCGTGGTGGCGAGCCCCGTGGCATCGACGTTCCGGAAATCCAGGAGAACGGTCAGCGGATCGGGGCGCGTCGTCACGTAGGCGACAGGCTCACTGGCTTCGATCGTGAGCGAGGCGCGATCGGCAAGCACCCGCGAGGTGATTGTTTTCAGCAGCGCGCTGCCTGCCGCGGCCTCGACGCCGGTCTTGGGCGCGCTGATGAGCGCGCCGGCCAGCGCGACGAGTCCCACGAGGGTAACGTTCCTGGTCACGGTCGTTCCTTTCCGTTCTCGAGCGAACGGAGCAGCCTGCGCACTTCGCGCTCCTTCACGAGCGAAAGAGGGTCGTTGACGGCCTGCAGGATGACCAGGCCCTCGGGCACGACGGCCTTGATGGTGCCGTCGAGTAGTTGATCGCCCGCTCGCACCACGTAAGTGCGGTTGTCGGGACCCTGCACCATTGCCACGAGACCGGTCCGGCTTTGCACGACTCCTCGTACCGAGAGTTCAGCAGTCGTCAGTCCTGCCACGCCCAACGGACGCGTCTGCGGGAGTGCCTGCTCACTTCCGGACGACATCAGATTCAGGAAAGGGTCGCGTCGTCCCGCCGGCTCGTAGGTATAGCTCTCGGCCACAGGCTCTGGCGGCGCAGCCGGTTCGGGCGTCTGGGCTGTGTTGGGCTCCTGCCCGGCGGCCGCTACCGACAGGAGGGTTATGCCAACCGCCGCGAGACCGATCGGGATCCGAAAGTTCACGAGCGCCTCCGCGACGCTGGAGCGGGCGCTTCGCTCGGCTGTTCCAGGAGGACGAACGTCGTCGCGATGCAACGCGCCGTGATCGTCGAGTTCGGAGACGGCTCACTCTTGCCGGCAATCTCGAGTCCGGTGACGTTCACGATGCGCGTGAACTTGCCAAGGCGGTCGAGGAACGTCGCGAGATTGTGGTAGGTGCCGTCGAGCTCCAGCGTGATTGGCCACTCGGCGTGCAGCTGCCGCGTGACGACCGGCGCAGGCCTGAAGCTCCGAATTGTCAGGTTGGACTGCACGGCCACCGTCTGCATGCGGCGCAGCAGATCGGCTGCGTCCTTTTCCTCCGGCAGCACGGCGCGGAGGTTGTTCAGCCGGCCCTCGAGGTCTTCGACTTCCGTTCTGAACTTGGGCAGCTGTTGTGCGGTGGCAAGTCCCTTGGCGACGTCGGCCTGGAGCGCAGCGAGCTCGGCCTGCCGGGTTGCCATCTCCTCGCGCATCGGTGTTTCGTAGTGGTACCAGAACGCAACCACCCCGCCTGCTCCGAGCAGCACGAACGCACCGATCTGTGCGTACCAGGGAAGTTTGGAGAGACTGATGTCCATCGTGTGTGTCTCGCGCCTACTGGGCGGAATTCGGCTGGGCCGCGGCGGGTGTGGCCGGGGCCGCCGTCTCGACGGGCGCGCTCGATGGCTGCTGGAACTGCGCGCGAATGCTGAATTGAATGACCTCGCCACGTCCATCCTGGAGCGGCGTGCTCTGACTGCTGACTATCTCGATCGAGCGGCGGAAGTAGCCGGACAACTCGAGGTTCGACACGAAGTCGGACAGGCCGGTCAGCGACGTTCCACGTCCCTCGATGGTGACGTCGTTCGCGTCGTCGCCCTGCTGCAGCCTCGTCAGCCACACCATCGGCGGAAGGGCGCGTCCAATCTGATCGAGCATGTGCACGGGCCCGGTCTGGTCGCGCCGGAGCTGCTCGATGAGCGCGACCCGCTGCTGGAGCTGTGTACGTCGCTGCTCGAACTGCTGGACCTGTTCGATGATCGAGTGCATGCGCGCCGTTTCGGCCTGCGCTTGCGCGATGGCTGTGTCGAGCCGCCGGGACTCCTGGCGGAGAATCCAGTAGCGCCACCCCACCAGCGAGAGCGCCGCCACGAGAATCAGTGAGCAGCCGATGGTGAGCTTCTGGCCCGCGGCCCAGGACGACGCGACGGCTTTCTTGACCTGGCGCTCGCCGCCGAGCAGGTTGATCCGGATCACCGATCGCCCGCCTTTCGAAGCGCGAGGCCGACGGCCACGGCGGCGGTGCGTGCGACGCGCGCCGGATCGCCCATGGCGACCTTCTCGTCAATCGCGATCTTCTTGAACGGATCGAGCGGCTCGACCGGCGCGCCGAACCTGTCTTCGAGCGCCTTCGCGAAGCCGTCGACCGACGACGCGCCGCCGCTGATCAGGATGCGATCGATCCGATCCCAGGAAGCGGTGGCCTTGAAGAAGTCGAACGTCTTCTGGATCTCGAACAGGACTTCTTCGGTGACCGCATGCAGGATCGCGTTGACCTCTTCGGGCGTGACGCCCTCGCGCGCGTCGCCCTGCTTGACCCGGTTGGCGTCCTCCGCGCTCAGGTCGAGCTCCTTCTGCAGCTTCTCGGTATAGGCGTTCCCGCCGATCGAGATGTCGCGGGTGAACAGCGACTGCGCGCTGTTCAGGATGTTGATGTTGATCGCACTGGCGCCGGCATTGAGCAGCACGACCACGTTCGAGTCGGTGCCGCCATAGTTCGCTTCGTAGGCGTTCTGGAGCGCGAACGCATCGACGTCGAGCACTATCGGTATCCGTCCGGCCTGCTGGATGACCCCGGTGTAGTCGGCGATCTTGTCTTTCTTCGCCGCGACGAGCAGCACGTCCATCGCGCCGCGCGAGTCGGGGCCCGTTCCCGGATTGAGAATCTGGTAGTCGAGGTTGACGTCCTGGACGTCGAACGGGATGTACTGCTCCGCCTCCCAGGCGATGGACTGCGAGAGCTCGGTCTCGGTCATGACGGGAAGGCTGATCTTCTTGACGATGACCGAGCTGCCCGACAGCGAGGCGGCGACGTCTTTGGTCTTGAATGCGCCAGATTCGAACACGCGGCGGATCGCCGCCGTCACGGCGGCGCTGTCGACGATTGACCCGTCGACGATGCTGTCGGGAGGAAGGGCCTCGGTGGCGAAACCTGACACGCGGAAGCCCTTGCCGGAAGGCTTCAGCTCGATGGCCTTTACCGCACTCGATCCGATGTCGAGGCCGACGATCGGTTTGCTCTTTCCCAGCCCAAACACTCGTATCCCCTTTCGGCCCAGAGTGCACGTCGCAGGGTAGGCGTCTCCCGCTGTGTGCCCGGGACTGCTCCGCAAAGGCAGTACCAACCTCAGCGGGCCGGAAAGCGGAGACTTTTGACGAGCAAGTGCAGGAATTGCCACTTTGGGGCCATGTGGGCGGTGCCGCCGGATCACATTTCTGTCAGCGGATCACGTTTCTGCGGCGGCCTGACGGGAAAGGTTCGTGTCCGGGCGATTAAGTGCCAAATCGGGGCAGCGGGGTCCGTGCGGCTTGACAGTCGCCAGAAGCGCTCGTATGATTTGGGTTTACCGTTGCCAGGAATGGTGCGCCCGTAAGAGCGGACCACTCGGGTGGCGGAGGCAGGAGAGCCCCCGCGGAGTTCCACTGCCCTGTTCTCGTTCGGTCGCGGCGCGGCCGACGAGCTTGTGGCGCGTACGGCGCGGCGCCCCGCGAAAATCAGCGCGAGAGGTCAAGTTCGGTAATGTCTACGTTCATTCCAGGGGCGGATCAGGTGTCGGCAAGCCAGCGCTGGCACGTCATCGACGCCGATGGTCAGGTGCTCGGACGCATCGCGACCGCCGCCGCGCGACTCCTCCAGGGCAAGCACAAGCCGAGTTATACCCCCTTCCTCGACACCGGCGATCACGTCGTCGTCGTCAACGCGGCCAGGGTGAAGCTCACCGGCCGCAAGGAAGATCAGAAGATTTATCGCCAGCACTCAGGCTATGAAGGCGGCCTGCGTGAAACGCGCGCGCGTATCGTGCGGCAGAACCATCCGGAGCGGCTGGTCGAAGAGGCCGTGCGCGGCATGCTGCCGAAGACGAAGCTGGGCGAGGCGATGTATCGGAAGTTGAAGGTCTACGCGGGCGCGGATCATCCGCACGCGGCGCAGAAACCACAAAAGCTCGAGGTCGCGTAACGTGGCAGCAGTTCAGTACTACGGCACCGGACGTCGCAAGACATCAACCGCTCGCGTCTTCCTTCGCCCTGGCACCGGGGCTATCAACATCAACTACCGCGCCTTCGAGCAGTTCTTCCCCACCGAGGCGCTGCGCGTTCAAATCAGGCAGCCGCTCCAGCTCACGGAGATGTCCGACAAGTTCGACGTCCTGGCCACGGTGGCAGGCGGCGGTGTCGCGGGCCAGGCCGGCGCGTTGCGGCTCGGGATTGCCCGCGCGCTTGTCGAGTACAACGCCGAGCTGCGCAAGCGCCTGAAGGACGAAGGATTGCTCACGCGGGATTCCCGCGCGAAGGAACGCAAGAAATACGGCATGGCAGGAGCGCGGAAGCGCTTCCAGTTCAGCAAGCGCTAGTCGTTCCGAGACAGCGACAGCGCCGGTAACGGTACGTTCAGACGAGGAGTGGAGGACGCTTGGCCGCGATCGCGATGAAGGATCTGCTGGAAGCCGGGGTGCATTTCGGCCACCAGACGAAACGGTGGAATCCGAAGATGAAGGCGTACATCTTCGGCGAACGGAACGGCATCTACATCATCGACTTGGGCAAGACGGTGAAGCTGTTTCGAGACGCCGAGGAGTTCGTCCGGCAACTTGCGGCCGAAGGCCGCACGATCCTCTTCGTCGGGACCAAGCGCCAGGCGCAGGACGTCATTGCCGAGGAGGCGCAGCGCTCGGGCATGTTCTATGTCAACGAGCGCTGGCTCGGCGGACTGCTGACGAACTTCGCCACCATTCAGCGGAGCCTCGGTCGCCTGCGCGACCTCGAGACGATGTCCACCGACGGCCGCTACGATTCGCTCTCCAAGAAGGAGATTGCCCGTAACGAGAAAGAGCGCCGCAAGCTGCTCAAGAACCTCGAGGGCATCCGCGGCATGGCGCACCTGCCCGATGCGGTGTTCGTCGTCGACACCCGCAAGGAAAAGATTGCGGTCGACGAAGCCCGCAAGCTCAAGATTCCCGTGATCGGCATCGTCGACACCAATTGCGATCCCGACGAGGTCGACTACGTGATTCCCGGCAACGACGACGCGCTGCGGGCGATCCGGCTGTTTGCGTCGCGCATTGCCGATGCTGCCATCGAAGGCCGCGACATGCGCCAGTCTGACGAGGCCGAAGCGAGCCGCGACGGCGGCGGCGACGAGGGACAGGGCGGCGAGGATCTGCGTCGCGCGGTCCGGCCCACCCGGCGGCCGAGAGAGACAGCGCCGGCGTCGGCCTAGGCACTCGGAGAGTACGCCGAGCCACTGCGCCGGCCCGGTTCGGGCCGGCGTCGTGTTGTACGGGG
>JBFWPD010000239.1:0-6316 GCA_050250175.1 Vicinamibacterales bacterium | reverse complement strand
ATGTCCTGGTCGGGCCGTGTCATCTTCCGGGATCCGTCCTGGAACCTGTGGCTCAACTATCTGGACGTCCAGGACAACTTCAATCCCGAAGTCGGGTTCGTCCAGCGCCGCGGCATCCGGGTGACGAAGGCCTACTTCAGCCCGACGCCGCGTCCAGGACGCGCGGGCATCCGGTTGATGGAGCCGATGTTCGTGCTGACGTACATCACGGACCAGAAGAACCAGATCGTCGGGCGCACGCAGCACTTCATGGTCGGCACGCGGATGGAAGACGAGACGTTCATCAACGTCATCTTCGAGCGGCACCTGGACGTGCTCGATACGCCCTTCAACGTGCAGCCGACGGTCAGCATCCCGGTCGGGGCGTACAACTTCTACAAGTGGGTGCTCAGCTACGCGTCGAATCCTGCTGCCCGGTGGTATGGCTCGATCCGCTACGAACCGCAGGAGTTCTACAGTGGCTACCGTCATGGCGCCATCGCGATGGTTGGCTTCCGCGCCTCCACGCAGTTCTCAACCGAGTTCACCTACGAAAGAAACGACGTCGAGACGCCGTTCGGCGACTTCCTCGCGCATCTGGCGATCGCGAAGGCCGACTATGCGTTCTCGCCGCGCGCGACGCTCCGGACGCTGGTCCAGTACAACTCGTCGACGCACGAGGTCACGAGCAGCGTGCGCTTCAACTTCATCCATCGGCCCGGCAGCGATCTCTACATCGTCTACAACGGCCTCGATCGCACCGGCCTCGAGCCGAACGAGTTCGTGCCTCACGATCGCCAGCTGGTGGTGAAGCTGAGCTACCTGCTGTCGCGTTGATGTGGCGCTTCCGAACTTCCTGATCGTCGGAGCTTCGAAGGCCGGCACCGGATCCCTCTATCACTATCTGAGGGAGCATCCGGAGGTCTTCATGAGCCCGATCAAGGAAACGAACTACTTCTCATTCGACGGCAAGCGCTCGCGAAGGCAGATGATCGCGACAATCGAGGAGTACGAGGCGCTCTTCGCCGGCGCGGCCACCGAGAAGGCGATTGGCGAAGCGTCGCCAGGGTATCTGCGCAGCCGCGTTGCCGCGGAGCGGATCAAGCGGGCCATCCCCGACGCGCGGATTGTCATCAGCCTGCGCGACCCTGTGGAACGTCTCTACTCGGCGTTTCTCCACTGGCAGCGCAACGGCACGACAAGCCGCGATTTCTACGAATGGTTCGAGCCTCAGGCCGAGGACGCGAACTTCTATCTGCCCCGGCTCGAACGCTTCTTTGCCAGGTTCCCGCGCGAACGAATCAAGGTGCTGCTGTTCGACGATCTCGCGGCGGATACGCCCGCGGTGCTGCGCGACCTGTTCTCGTTTCTCGACGTCGATCAGGCCTTCGTTCCAGACACGAGCGTCGTCTACAACCAGGGAGGGATGCCGGCGTCTCTCGGGGTAAGTACGATCATCGACCGGTTGTCGCGGGTTCGCTTCGCGGCGTCGCGCTGGGTGCCGGCCCTGAAGCGCGGTACCGGGACGCTCGCGCGATTCAGGCGTGCGAACATCGTCAAGGCGCCGCCGCCGCCCGCTGATCTCCGCGAGCGCCTCGTCCCGCAGTTTGCCAGGGACATCGAACAGACCGCTCAGCTCATCGGCAGGGATCTCTCGGCGTGGCTGGCGATCCAGCCGGCGAAGCGATCAGTCAGGCCAGAGTGACCGGACGGCTCCGTTTTCGGGCGGGAACGGGTTACGATCGATCTTCGCTCCATGCCGGATCCCACGCTCGAGCATCTCTTCCATCCGATTACCGCGCGCTGGTTCAGCGAAACACTGGGTGAGCCCACCCGGGCCCAGCGGCTCGGCTGGTCGGCTGTTCGGCAGCGGCGGCACACGCTGATTGCGGCGCCAACCGGATCGGGCAAGACGCTCGCGGCTTTTCTCACGACTCTGGACGACTTGCTCAGGGAAGGCCTTGCCGGTCCGCTTCCCGACCAGGCGCGCGTGGTCTACGTGTCGCCGCTCAAGGCGCTGAGCACCGACATCCACAGGAACCTCGCGGAGCCGCGCAGGGGCATGCGCCGCATCGCCGGGGAGGCGGGATTCGAACTGCCGCGGATCACCGCCGCCGTTCGCACCGGCGACACGCCGCAGTCGGAACGCGCGGCGATGCTGAAGACGCCCCCTCACATCGTCGTGACGACGCCGGAGTCGCTGTACCTGCTCCTGACCTCGGCGCGGAGCCGCGAGATGTTGCGGACGGTCCGCACGGTGATCGTGGACGAGATTCACGCAGTCATCGGGTCGAAGCGCGGGGCGCACCTTGCGCTGACGCTCGAGCGCCTGCAGCAGGTCGCCCAGGCGCCGCTCGTTCGGATCGGCCTCTCTGCGACTCAGCGTCCCATCGAGGAGGTCGCACGGTTCCTCGTCGGCACGCGTGAGGCCGGGGCGGAAGAGCGGCCGACAGGCAGCGCAGGTGGTCCAACGCCTGATCGGGGAGCAGCGAACGGCTGCGTGATTGTCGACGAGGGCCACCGTCGCGCGACGGATCTTGCGCTCGAGCTGCCGGAGTCCACGCTCGACGCCGTCATGTCGCATGAAGTCTGGGCCGAGTACTACGCGCGGCTCGCGGCGCTCATTCAGTCGCATCGGACCACGCTCGTCTTCGTGAACACGCGTCGCATGGCGGAGCGGCTCGCACGTCACCTGAGCGAGCTCGTCGGAGAAGACGCGGTCACGGCCCACCACGGCAGCCTCTCGAAGGAGAAGCGTCTCGACGCGGAGCAGCGCCTGAAGAGCGGACAGTTGCGTGCGCTCGTGGCCACCGCCTCGCTCGAACTGGGCATCGACATCGGGCACGTCGACCTCGTGTGTCAGGTCGGATCGCCGAGGCGGATTGCCACGCTCCTGCAGCGCGTTGGACGGTCGGGCCACACGATTGCTGGCACGCCCAAGGGACGGTTGTTTCCGACGTCGCGCGACGAGCTCGTCGAGTGCACGGCCCTCCTGCGAGCGGTGCACGCCGGCGAACTGGACCACATCGTCTCGCACGACGCGCCGCTCGACGTGCTCGCGCAGCAGATCGTGGCCGAGACGTCCGCGCGGGATTACGGAGAGGACGAGCTGTACGACTGGGCGAGAGCTGCGTGGCCGTACCGCAGCCTCGCGCGGTCAGATTTCGATCGTGTTCTGACGATGCTCGCCGAGGGATTCGACACACGACGGGGACGGCGCGGTGCGCTGGTCCATCGGGATGAAGTGAACGCGCGTGTGAAGGGCCGCCGTGGCGCCCAGCTCCTGGCGATCATGTCCGGTGGCGCAATTCCGGAGGTCGCCGACTACCGTGTCGTGCTCGAGCCCGAAGACACGTTCGTCGGCACGCTCAACGAGGACTTCGCGATCGAGAGCAATGCCGGCGATGTGTTTCAGCTGGGCAACGCGTCGTGGCGTGTCCTTCGCGTCGGTCCGGGCGTCGTCCGGGTTGCAGACGCGAAGGGCGCGCCGCCCACCATCCCGTTCTGGCTCGGAGAGGCGCCGGGCCGGAGCGACGAGCTGTCACGTGCGGTGAGCAGCCTCCGTGCGGATGTTCAGAGACGACTCGAGGCCGAGCCCGTGCCCGTCGAAGATGCCGCGCTCGCTCCGCCGCCTCCTGCGGAGTGGCTCAGTGAGCTCGACGGCGTGCCGCTGCCGGCGGCCGAGCAGGTGGTGGCGTACCTGGCTGAAGGACACCGGATGCTCGGTGCGCTTCCGACGCAGGACACGCTGGTTCTCGAGCGCTTCTTCGACGAAGCGGGCGGCATGCAGCTCGTGCTGCACGCGCCGTTCGGCAGCCGGATCAACAAGGCATGGGGACTGGCGTTGCGGAAGCGATTCTGCCGGCAGTTCAACTTCGAGCTGCAGGCGGCTGCGACAGACGATGCGCTGCTGCTGTCACTGGGCCCGCAGCACTCGTTCCCGCTGGCCGATGTCTTCCGGTATCTCCACCCGGCGACTGCGCGTGACGTGCTCGTGCAGGCGTTCCTCGATGCGCCGGTGTTTCAGAGCCGCTGGCGATGGAACACGACGGTGGCGCTTGCCGTGCCGCGCAACCGCAACGGACGGAAGGTCGCGCCGCAGATTCAGCGGATGATTGCCGACGATCTGCTTGCGGCGGCGTTTCCCGATGCCGCGGCATGCCTCGAGAACATCCCGGGCGACCGGCAGATTCCCGATCATCCGCTCGTCAGCCAGACGGTTCGTGATTGTCTCGAAGAGGCCATGGACTTCGAGGGGCTGGCTGCGGTCCTCGAACGGATTCACGGCGGCGCGCTTCGCCTCGTGACGCGCGATACGCCGGAGCCGTCGCCGCTCGCGCACGAGATTCTCAATGCGCGCCCGTACGCGTTCCTCGATGATGCGCCGCTCGAGGAGCGCAGGACGCATGCGGTGTACGCGCGCCGCGCCGGGGAGCCGTCGAAAGCCGGTGACCTGGGCGTGCTCGACCAGGCGGCGATCGACCGCGTGCGGGACGAGGTCCGCCCCGATCCTCGCGATTGCGACGAACTGCACGACGCGCTCCTGGCCAGCGGGTTCTTGACGGAGCACGAGGTCTCGGGCGTCTCGCCGCTGTGTGAGGAGCTTCGCGCGGCTCGACGCGTGACCTCCGTCTCGGTTCCAGGCTCCAGGCTGCAGGCTTCGGGCGCATTCTCAGTCCCTGACCTCGCGCTTCACGCGCGGGCCGCAGATGCATGGCTCGCGGCGGAGCGCCTGCCGGAGTGGCTGGCCATTCACCCGGACACCGTTGTCGAAGACGGTGTTGCTCCACCGCCATTGCGCGCCGCCAAGATATGGAGCCGCGAAGGCGCGCTCGTCGAGTTGCTGCGTGGGCGCCTCTCGATCGTGGGCCCGGCGACGGCAGTGGCCCTCGCGGCGTCGTTCGCCATTCCGGTGCCGGACGTCGACGCGGCGCTCCTTGCGCTCGAAGGCGAGGGGGTCGTGCTGCGAGGCGCGTTCACGCCTGGGACGAGCGATCTCGAGTGGTGCGATCGCCGGCTGCTCGCGCGCATTCATCGTTACACTCTCAATCGCCTGCGTGCGGAGATCGAGCCGGTCAGCCCGGCGGACCTCATGCGGTTCCTCTTCACGTGGCACACGTGGCTCCCGAGGCCAGGCTGACCGGAGTCGATGGGCTGCGGACGGTGGTCTCGATGCTGGATGGATTCGAGATCGCGGCCCGGGCCTGGGAGCGGGTGGTGTGCCCGCTCCGGCTGGATCGCTACGAGGCCGGGATGCTCGACACGCTGTGTCTCACCGGTGAAGTGGCCTGGGCGAAGTGGGGCGCAGTTCAGGCTCCAGGCTCCGGGCCTCAGGCTTCAGACGTGACACGGATGCCCGGGTTCGTTGCTGCTACGCCGGTCATGTTGTTCCTGCGCGAACACGCCGATGTCTGGCGTGCTCTACGGGCGGATGGTGCCATGCCTGGCAGCGACACGGAGGCCGGATTCTCTCAGAGTTCCCGCGATGTACTGCACACGCTCCAGCGGCGTGGTGCGTCATTCCTCAGGGAGCTCTCCGCGGCGTGTGACCTCGATGAGGCGGCGACGGCAGCCGCCCTCGGTGACCTGGCGGCGCGGGGGCTCGTCTCGTCCGATGGTTTTGGCGGCGTGCGCGCGCTGGTACGCGCCTCTTCCCGCAGGCCCCTCGGCCGGCAGAGTCACGCGGCAGCAGGGCGATGGTCGCTCATCGCGCCTGTTGATTCGTCAGTCGAGCGCGAACGGGCGGTCGAAACGCAAGCCAGGATTCTGCTCAAACGCTACGGCGTCGTCTTTCGAAAGGTCGTCGCGCGAGAGAACGTCGCCGTCTGGCGCGACCTCGCTCGCGTCTACCGGCGCCTCGAGGCACGTGGAGAAATTCGCGGAGGCCGCTTCGTCGCGGGCGTCTCTGGCGAGCAGTTCGCGCTGCCTGAAGCCGTCCAGCTGTTGCGCGAGATGCGCCGCACGCCAGCCAGGGGCGTTCCCATCGTCATCAGCGCCGTCGACCCGCTCAACCTCACAGGGATCGTCACGGCTGGCGAGCGCGTCCGGGCCGTCACGTCGACGCGGATCCTCTACCGCGACGGAGTGCCGATCGCGGTCCTGGAAAGCAGGGAAGTCCGGGCGCTCGCGGAGGCCGGAGAAACGCTCACTGATGCCGAGCTGGCGGCTCTGTCTGGACGGCGAACGAGCTTCGCGTCTCAGACCATGGCTTCGGGCTACAGGCTCCACGCTTCGGGCGCGTAAGCCGTCACGCAGCACTCGAAACCAACGAGAAGCCCTGGTCCCGGCTTCGCCTGAAGCCCGTAGCCTGAAGCCCGTAGCCTGAAGCCTGCAGCCT
>JBFWPD010000238.1:0-6346 GCA_050250175.1 Vicinamibacterales bacterium | reverse complement strand
CTCTGGGCGACTGTAGCTCCGGCCACGGTACGTCCAGCGCGACGCAGCTTCCCGACCTGGTGTTCACGGGCTCGGACTCCTGCAGAGAGAGTCTATCAGCCGGTCGACTAGTCTTCCGGCCGCCTCAGCGACTCGTCGGCGACCGATTCTTTCCCGGCTCATAGCGAGAAAGGTTGTAACCTTCGGCAGCTACTTGGGCGCTCCAGACGTGCCTGCCGGAGAAAGCGGCAATCAGAGACTGATTGAGGTTGTCGCCACGATCATGCGCGAACACCACTCGCGCCGTCTCGAGGTCCGCGCCGTTGTAGACCCACTCCAGATTCTCCGGAAAAGAAGGACCATAGGACAGGAACACCAGATGACGCCCGTCCATGCTCGCTAGCTGTCGTTCGAGAGACGCCCGCGATAGCCCATCGGGTACTCCTTCGACGCGCAGGAAGCCGTAGAGCAACAGCAGGCTCGTTGCGTGGATGCACACGCAGGCGGCCAGAGCGACTCCGGCCGGACCTCCCGCCCGGGATAACGAGGAGGCAATCGCTCTTCGACGAAGCAGAATGCCAGCGGCCGCGAGGACGAGCGGCACGATCGGCGCCGCGTAGTGTGGCTGCCACCACCATACCAATGACTGGCCGATGACGACGACACACACCGTGGCGTAGATGAATCGCAGCCAGGCGGAGGTCCTGCTCATCCTCAGGAGCAACGCGACGCCGATCAGGAGCACCGGCACCCAGAGCGACGTCGGATAAGGCGCAAAGAACCAGATCAACCCCTCCACGGCTGCCGCGACGCTCAGGAACACAATTGAGTCTCGCGACGACAAGCGCCGCGACAAGGCCATCAGCATCACGCTCGCCAGGAGCACACCGCGGAAGGGCGGTTGGCCAGGAGCCGGCGGCGGGTTGAGCCCGAACGCGGACAGCAGAGCGCCGAGCAGGCGGCCAACGGCGTTCACACTGGCGCGAAGGGCAATGTCGGGCCCACTCAGCACTCCAGGTGGAAACATGAATCCTTCATAGAAGTCCCGCACACGCGTCGTGGGCACACGGCCGGGCTCCTGCGATGAGCTGAAGAGGAACACTCCGATGTCCTGGTACTGCTCGACGTGCAGGTCGTAGGGGGTTCGCCACGCGCGTCCTGTCACGGCCTGGTTGTACGCGAGCATGATGCCGGCACCAATCGTCAGCACGATGCCAAACGGGACGAGCCAGAGGGCCAGCCGTGTCCTGAGAGCGCCTCGCCCCCGGCCGGTCAACCAGGTTGCGAGGACCAGAGCAACGGGTAGACAAAGGAGGAGCCCTTCAAACGGGCGACTGTTGGCGAGAAGAAGCACACCGGCCGCCATGGTGAGGCTCGTGACAAGGCGAGGGCGGCGAAGCGTGCGGCGCAACGCGCCGAGCACCAGCGCTCCGGCGGCAGCGGCCACCATTCCGCCCCAGTAGGATTGCGCCCAGTAAGTGGACGTCCCCAACGTCATGATGGCGACGACGGTAACGACGATGGCCCATTTCCGTGAGGTCCAGGCCTGCAGCATCCAACAGAGGGAGGCCGCAAACAGTCCACAACTGAGCCACACGCCCCAGATCGGCTCTCCCGCCACCTGCCCCAAAGCGAGGAACAGCGCCTGCCCCGGCGGATACTTCGACGCATAGCTCGGCGCCACGAGCACGTGGGGCGCCTCGAAGAAGTCGGGGAATGCGAGCGCAGGATTTGTCAGTCGCCCCTGGGCAAAGGTGTCCGCGCCCAGGAGATAGCTGAACTCGTCGTGAATGAGCGGATGAGGGACGCCCTGCCATGTCCCGAAGGCCGCAGGAAAAAGGAGTCCCAGGCCTCCGCATACGGCCACAGCGACACTCCGGCGCCATCGAAGCTGGAGGATCTTCGTCGCGACCCGCCGCTTCGGACTGCGCTCAGAAGCGAGCATCCCTGCGAATCTCGAACCTGGCCACGAAGTGCAACGAACGCCCCAGAAACAGATCGAGCCAGGGAGGGTACAACTTCAACTCCCTGCGAATCTCTCGAATTTCGAGCCCGGTGGCACGGTATGCATCGCGCCATTCGGCCGGCGTCATGTAGTTGAACGGCAGCGCGACGCCGTGCGGACCATTGCCGACGACATCCATGGCCTTCAGCGTGATTCGCGCTAGCGGTCCCTCGACGCTGTGATCCTTTATGACAATCGTGTGCTTCGCGACACGTGCCGCCTCGAGCATCAGATTGACTGGACGATCCGCATGATGCAGGACATCACAAAGAAGCACGGTGTCCCACGATCGGTCTGCGAAGGGCAGGCGACTGCCGTCAAAGGGCAGCACTTCGACCTGCGTGTGCTCACGGCGCAGCGGATCGACCCCGCACACCCGCAGGTCGGGGCGCCGGTCGTGCAGGAGGCGCGCGATGTGACCGTCCCCGCAACCGACATCGAGGACGGTATTCCCACGGGGAACGATTTCAGCGAAATTCTCGGCAAGGACTTCCGCACGCCGCTGGTGAACCATTCGACCGTGCACGGCTCCAACCAGGCGAAGCGGCCAGGACATGTCGTCAGCCGCGGTCCAGTCCCAGCATGCTGCAGAGAAAACTGTTCAGGATCACACTGGCGCCAAGTACGACGAGCGTGGCGCCCGGGACCACGACACGCATTGTCACAGCGTAGTCGAGGGGCCCGAAGCCGGTTTGCCACCATGACAGCGTGGCAAACACAAGCACGGCGAGTCCGAGCAGGATCCCGCCCAGTCCGGCGATCGCACCGCGCTCCAGCGTGAAGATCCGGAAGAAGAGCTCGATTCGCGGGCTCGAAGGACGGAATCGATGCTTGATCCCGTAAGTTGTCGTCAGCACCGCGAACATGGCCGACTGAGCACCCAGCTGCAGGGCCATGCTGGCGACGACAAGCGTATGAACGTCGAACTCGATGCCTGCGACAGTCGTTCCCGGCATCGCCACGGCGTAACCGAGGGCGCCAAGAAGCATCAGAAGCCAGCCGTTGTACCAGAAGAGCCAACGCGGCGAGAAAATCAGATAGAAGGGTACGCCAGCCATCTGCGAAGGTTCGCAAATGAGGTCTGCGCGTGTGGCGCCCATCTGGAGAGAGCGTGATCGGAATCTGCTGGATGCGCTGTCCAAACAGAGTCGCCTTGACGATCATTTCGACGGCAAACTCCATTCCGGTGCACTGCAGCTCGAGCGCCTCATACGAGGACTTCTCGAAGCCTCGCATCCCGCAGTAGATGTCCCTGATTGGCGTCCTGAACATCACCCGTGAAAGAAGCGACAGGAGCGGGTTGCCCACCCACCGGTGCAGCCACGGCATTGCGCCCGGCATGACCGTCCCTCCTCCGGAGGGTAGACGACAGCCCTGCACGAGGTCGTATCCCTTCCGGAGCTCGTGGACGAAGGCAGGAACGTCGCGGAAGTCATAGCTGTCGTCCGCATCACCCATGATGATGTAGCGGCCCCGTGACGCCTGGATGCCACCACGCAATGCGTTGCCATAACCGCGCGCGGGGACCTCGACGACGCGCGCCCCCAGCATTCGCGCAATCTCGACGGACCCGTCGGTGCTCCCGTTGTCGGCAACAATCACTTCGCCGGTCATGCCGGCCAGGGCGAGCGCGTCCGCTGCTTTCCGCACGCAGATGCCGACAGTTTCCTGCTCGTTCAGACAAGGCATGACCACCGAGACATCGAGCGTCTCTTCAGGCTCCGAGCGCCCGTTGTCAGAAGTGCGCACTGCGAGAGGCCGGAGATGGCGTCTGTGGGAGGGACCAACCGTCCGATAGCCGGCTTCGAGCCTGGAGGCATCCAACAGGTAGCGCGCAGGTTGCCCAATTGGCTAACATCAGCGCATGCTCGCCCAGGCGTTCGGTGAATACGCGACCCTGGCGCCCCTGATCGCGGCCATCGAAAGCACCGCATTCTCCGTCAGCGCATGGGTCCGGAATGCCGGACCAGAGGTCTGGATCCCCGTCGCCATCAGCACCCTCGTGGTGATCTGGCTGTGGCGGAGCAAGTAGCCGCCGTTACTCTTTCTTCTCGATCGCCTTCACCAGCGCCGCAATCGAATCGACCTCCGCGTCGTCGTCGACAAACTGCACGCCGACCGCAAAATTCGGCGCCGCCTCCGCGGGCGAGAGACGGCGCGTGTGCATCACGCGGCCCTTCACCGCCACCGTCGAGCCGTCGCCAAGCGTCAGGCGGAACTCGTGCACGATGCCAACAGGAAACTCGATCGGCGTCTCGAACCCCAGACCACCGAGGCTGATCTCGGTCACGGTGATGGGCGCGTCGAGCGCGACGAGATGGCCGTGCAGCGCGCCGAAGATCTGGACGCGCTGGCTGCGGCGGCGTTCGGAGTCGGACATGAGATCTACGCGCAGAGCGCGCGCATGACGATGGAGCGGAAAGCCGAGTGGCCGAGCAGAGAGACGACCGCTTTCCGGTGCCAGTTGAACGATGCCGTTTCCTGCAGCAGCGGCACGACGCCGTTCACGCGCGCCAGTTGAATGAGATCGTTGATCGCACGATCGTCGAAGCGCTCGGCCAGACGCCGGAACGCCAGGGAGACGCGAATCTCCGATCCGAGCCGGCGCCGCCACAGCTTCTCGTACTTCCGCAGGTCAGGCGCACCGAGCCGATCGCTCTCGAGCGCCGCGCCGAGCACATCGGCCGCAAGCGAGCCGCTGATGATGCCGTAGTAGATCCCGCCGCCCGTTGTCGGCTTTACCAGGCCCGCCGCATCGCCAATCGCGAGCACGCGGTGGCCAAAGGTCCGCGACACGGGCGCGAGCGGCAGCAGCTTGCGGCGCGGCTCGGGGAGCGACTTCGGGTCGACGCCGGCCTCCTCGCACAGCCTCGAGGCGAAGGCGTCGAAGTATTCGCCCCCCTCCGTCTCGCACATGAGACCGATGCGCGCGTAGGACGCACCTTCCCGCTCGAACGAGACGAGCCACCCGAATCCACCCGGCGCGACTTCGCGGCCAAGCCGCACCTGCACCTGCGGCGCCACCGGAAAGGGAGTCTCGAGCTGGGCGCTCTGCATGTACGCGCGCGGCACGCCAAGCTCGAGCGCGCGATGGAATCGATAGTTCGCGCCGCAGGCAAGCACGAGCGCACGGGCCTGCACGGTTCGATTGCCGGCGTCAGCGACAACGACGCTGTCCGACCGAACCTCGATCCGCTCGACACGCCAGTCCCGGCGGACGTCGGCACCCGCAGCCTCCGCCACCTGGGCCAATCGCTGATCGAACAGCGCTCTGTCGATGACCGCTGCCTGGACGCGCGCTGTGCCGACGGCCACTGACGTCCGATCGGCGCCCCAGAAGCGCGCCGACGAAGCTCGACCGAGAATCGTGTCGCGAGGCAGGTCGAACTCTTCGAACGCCTCGAGTCCGAGCAAGCCCGTGCAGTGAACAGGCAGGCCAGTCTCGCGATGCTCCTCCAGCACGACCACACGGTGACCCTGAGCAGCCAGGCGCCTGGCCGTTGTACAGCCGGCGGGACCACCGCCAACGATCACGACATCCGACATCGACCGACTCATTCGGGATCTCTATAACTCTAACCCGCAGCAGCGTTTGCTACGCTCGCGACTTATCGGTCGGAGAATCACAAATCTGTACACGGAGGTGGTATGGCACGGGCCACCAAGGTGGGGGATAGCCAGTGCTGCTGAGCATGACCGCTATAATGGCCGTATCGAATACCTCTGCCGCAGAAGCCAACTCAGGAGTTGATGACGATGTTGAAGTCACGCAAGGTTCTCTACGCCGCCGTGGCGGCCCTCTTTCTCGCCCCGGCGACAGCCAGCGCTGACACGTTCGTTTCCCCGTTCGTCGGCGTCGTCTTCGGTGGTGAAACCGACGACACCCGTCCCAATTTCGGCGCCCAGGTGACGCTGATGGGCCGCGGCCTTGGTCTCGAGCTCGAGGCCGCTCACACGCCCGACTTCTTCGAGGGGCTCAGCATCACGACCTACTCGGCAAACTACGTGGCAGGCGGCGACGCGACGGCTGGAGGGTGGAAGCCATTCGGCTCGGTGGGCGTGACGCTGATGCGCGCGAGCGGCGACGGCGAGAGCCAGAACAAGTTTGCCGTCAACCTGGGCGGCGGCATCGTTGCCCTCTTCACGGACGCGATCGGCATCCGCGGCGAGATCCGCTACTTCCGCCGTCTCCAGGACGATGAGGAAGGGCTCTTCCCGCGGCCGGACGTGTTCGACTACTGGCGCGCGGCCGGCGGCCTCGTCTTCAGGTTCTGAACGGGCGAGACGGGCGGGTGGGGCGGGGGGGGGGGGGGGGGGGGGGGGGGGGGGGGGTGGGGGGGGGGGGGGGTGGGGGGGGGGGGG
>JBFWPD010000237.1:0-6350 GCA_050250175.1 Vicinamibacterales bacterium | reverse complement strand
GATGGGAGCTTCGTCATCGACGGTGTGCCGCCGGGCTCGTACCGGATTCGCATGTGGCACGAGGGCGTCCGGCTGACGAACGTGTTCCCGAGCCTCCAGCGCTACGAGTACGAGCCGCCCTACGAGATCGCGCAGGAGGTCATCGTGCCGGAAGAGGGCGACGCTGAAGTGAACTTCGACCTGGAGTTGCGCGGCGCTCCCGCGTCGTAAGAGGCAGCTCCCCCTGGGAGGCTGCTCGAGAGCGTCCGCCTGTAAACCCAGTCCGAGCGAACCGCTGACCTTGGCGGCGATGGCGATGCTGCATCCTGGCGTCGGCCTTGCGCCACGAGTCGCGGGGCGATCTGCTACGCTCAAGGATTCAACCCACCATACTTCCCTGGAGACCTGGCTCATGCGTTGGCTCGTTCCATTGGTTCTCGTTGCGGCGGCGGCGTGCACGAACGGTTCGCCTGCGGAGCCGTCACCACCATCGGGATCAGGCTCAGCAACGCTCTCGGCGCCGACCCCGGATGCTCCGAGAGCCGGCCAGCAACTGAGCGACGAGAACGTCACCCTCACGGTGTCCAACGCGACGGTGAAGGGGAACATGGCGAACATCGTGTACCGGTTCGAGTGGTCGGAAAGCGACGGCTTTCCTGCTGACAGCCGTACTGGCGCAAAGGACGGAGTGGTCCAGGGCACGGGAACGACCTCGTACGAGATCGAGGGCGGTCTCAAGCCGAACGTGACGTACTACTGGCGGGCGAGAGCGCACAACGACACCACGGTCGGCGCCTGGTCGAACACCGAGACGTTCGTGAGCGCGAACATCGGATTCGTCATGGGACAGACCATCTACGACCCGCTGACCAACGGCACGACCGTCGGCAACCGGGTCGGCGGGACGTTCGTGCCAGGTCAGGGATGGAAGGCCGACCACACGCACGAAGGCATCGACTACAGCATCCCGACCTGCTCCAGCTGCACGGTCCAGTTCGACGTCACGAACTTCGGCAAGGCGCAGGGCGCCGCCGACTTCAAGGATCTGAAGTGGATCTCCATGGGCGACGGCAGCACGTTCGACAACTTCTTCGCCTTCCGCGATCACCCCTGGAAGATGCACCTGGAGCAGCGCAGCGACGGCGACGGCACAGGCATGAAGATCGTCTGGCGCAACGGCGGGTCCGGCGAAGACGACAATCCGGGCGACCACGTCTTCCGCAACGATTCGACCGTCAACTGGATGTCGAATGAGGTCTATCGATTCACGCTGCGCTGGACGCCGGGCTCGTACTCGGTCTCGGTGGGGATCGTCGAAGCGGACGGCGAGGTGTCGAACAACCAGGTGTGGTTCCAGGACAGCTTCGCGCCGCACCCGTACGCGCCGCCGAACCACCTCATCTCGCTCGGCACGCGGACGCGGTCCGATACGATGCGGAACGCGATCTGGCGGAACGTGAGAGTGTTTCCGAACTAGCGCTCGCGGGGCTCACGCCGAAAAGCGTCGCATCAGGTGCCGCGTCATTGCGGGGACAATGGCGCGTGAGGACGCCAGTCTCATGCTCGCCGCGAGGTAGTCGGGAAATCCAATCGTGTTTTCCTGCGGATGACTGGCGCGTAGCCGGCGCCAGTCGAACCACATCAGCAGCAAGCCTCCCGGCCCGTACAGCGGGCGTGTCTTGACGCGCCGCTCGATGCGTGCCCGCCATGAGGGACGTGGGTGCATCAGGTTGCCAAAGACAGCCGCGGGAATATCCACGGCCGCGACATGACGCACGAGATCGAGCGCGTCGTGGACCTGAAGCGTCACATCGCGTCTGCGCGACTCGTCAACGAGCGCCTCCCAGTCGAGACGTCCGGCAGCCTTGCCGATGATGGAGGCGGCGTCGGCGACCCAGTGACAGGAGTGCACGGGATTCCATCGCAGTCCGTGGACACACACGTGCAGCAGCAGATCGCCCGGGCAGGGAAGACGCACTGGCACGCCGCCGATGCTCGCAGTGACGCTCCTCGCCCAGAAGCCTGTGTCGGCATCGAGGTGACAGTTTTCCCGGAGCGCGAACGCATGAAGATCGAGCGCTCCACGCGGAGGCTTCACGTAGTTCGTGCCGTGAGCGCCGGCCGTCTTGCCTGGCCCCCTGCCGGTGGCCGACCGCCAGCCCTCGCCCTCGAGGATCGCGTGGGCTCGGGCGGCACTCTCCGGGTGAACGAGCACGTCGAGATCGCCGATGGGCCGCAGCGACGGATCCGCGTACGTCGTCCAGGCGACTGCGGCGCCCTTCAGCAGCATCCAGCTGATTCCGCCGTCGTCCAGACGCGTCAGCACAGGCGCGGCGCTCGTCCAGATTGCGGCGTTCGCGCTCCATGCCTGACGCCGCACGGCCGCCAGCCCTGTCGCCGTCTGATTGTCGAGGGGTTCGTGACGGAGATTCCAGCTGACGAGCGGCAGCCACCGTGCCGCGACGCGGTCATCCGGGGGAAGGTCGCGTAGCTTCCAGCGCTGCCAACTCGAGAGCGCGGTCCCGTGCGGGGCCAGGGCCGCCGACATCAGCAGGTCCCGCGACGGATCCCTCGGACCGAGGACATCGAGGTTCACGAATGCACTCACCACGGCCCTAAATTAGCTCATCCTTCCGGCCGATAGATGTCTTCGGGCAAGTCTCGCAGGGTGTGCTGCCGCCTGCCTGGAAACCCATGCTCACTATCAGACACCACTCTGGCGGGGAGCCGACACCATGAAGACCCGCGGCTCCGTGAGGCCATGGTGGCTGCTGAGGCCGGTTCGTATGCATGCCGCATGGTGGTTTGCTGCCGGTGCGCTGTTTCTCGCCGTCGGCCGCATCACGGGGCTCGATCGCGAGTTTCCCGTCGCCTACGTGATTCCCGTCTCGCTGGCCGCCTGGTACTCGGGCCGCCTGTCCGCCCTGGCGCTGGCAGTGCTGATGCCGCTCGCGCATCTTCAGATGATTCTCCCCGAGACGCCCCCGGAGAATCTGGCCGCGCTCGTCGGGATGGCCGCTTTTCGCGGGAGTGTCATCGCGATCATGGCGCTCTGGTTCGCGCGACTGTCCGAGCACGAACGCGCGCTCAACCACGAGCTGCAGGTCCTGAAGGACCTCCTGCCCATTTGTTCGTTCTGCAAGAGCATCCGGAACGACTCGGGAGAATGGGAGGCGCTCGAACAGTTCATCTCCCGCCGTTCCGAGACCCGGTTTTCGCACGGGGTCTGCTCACGCTGCCTCGAAACGCACTATCCGGCATTTCAGGACGAGCATCCCCACGCTGCTCGCCGCTCCGCGTAGCGGTTCGAATCACGGTTTCCAGCCGCGCCTTCCAGCTGCGCCGCGATCCTCCGGCAGGAGTACACTGACGCTTGCCTCGCGAGCGGGGAGACCCTGCGTTCGCGACACTTTTGGGAGGATCTATGAGGATCAAAGGCGTTCCAGTTCTGCTGACCGCCGTTGCGCTGCTCGCAACGCTGGCCGTTCCGCGCGCGCAGGCGCCGGCTGCTGCTCAGGATGTCCAGGTGAGAGCCACGCAGCTCGCGCCGAATTTCTACGCGCTGCAGGCGACTGGGCTCAGTACGGTTGGCGTCCTGACGGGCCCTGACGGCATCCTGATGGTCGATTCCGGAACCGCTGCGCTCACAGAAAAGATCGTCGCGGCAATCAAGGGGATCTCGCCGGCGCCGATCCGGTTCCTGATCAACACGCATCTTCACGGCGACCATACGGGCGGCAACGCCAACTTCGGGAAGATGGGCGTGACGCTCCTGTCGCGCGACCAGCTTCGCATGCGGTTGATGAAGCCGAATCCCGGCCCGAATGGCGCGCCTGGCACGCCGGCGCCCGCGCCGGCGCTGCCGGTCATCACCTACGACGCTCCGGTGACCATCCATATGAACGGCGAGGACGTGCAGCTCATCCCGGTGCGCGCCGCGCACACCGACGGCGATACGGCGATCAGGTTTCCCGCCGCCGATGTGATCATGAGCGGTGATTTCTTCCGGTCGCTGGGATATCCGAACATCGACCTGACAAACGGCGGAACGCTGCAGGGGATGATCGACGGTCTCGACCAGCTCATCAAGGCCGCCGGACCGGCGACGAGGATCGTTCCCGGTCACGGCGAGATCACCGATCGCGCGGGCGTCCAGGCCCACCGCGACATCATGGTGGCGGTCCGCGACAAGGTCGCGCCGATGGTCGCGAAGGGCATGACGCTCGAGCAGATCGTCGCAGCCAAGCCGACCGCTGAATTCGATGCCAAGGTTCCTGGCGTCGGCACGACGGGCGATCGGTTCCTGGGACAGTTGTTCCAGGCGCTCAAGGGCGGCGCCCAATAGCTCTGAATTCACACGACGCACCATCGCCCATGACAGCCGGGCGATGGTGCGTCGTGTTCCGCGCATCCATTGCCCCACCCCATCCGGTATAAAGAGACCCCGACAATTCAACGGAGAGGTTCATGGTCCTGACCAAGTCAGAACTGATTGCAGCAATGCAGCACGAAGTGCACGTCCTGGTTCACCTCAGCGGCAAGATCGACAGAGCGAGTATGGACTATCGGCCCACGCCCAAGCAGCGGAGCACGATCGAACTGCTCCGGTATCTGAGCTTCATGGGACCGGTGCTTGTCGCAGCCGCGAAGCACGGGTTCGACATGGCGGCGTGGACCGAAGCCAACCAGGCCGCCGCCGCGCGCGATTTCGATCAGACGCTGGCCGCGATTCGCGCACAGCACGATCAGTACGCGGCGCTGCTCGGCGGGATGTCGGACGAGGACTTCCGTGTCGACATCGACATGTTTGGCCGCAAGTCGACGCGTGGTCAGTTTCTCGTCAACACCGTGCTCTGCGGCTACGCGGCCTACCGCACACAGCTGTTCATCTATCTCAAGGCTTGCGGTCGGGAGGAGCTCAATACGGGGAACCTGTGGAGAGGGATGGACCCGGCGGCCTGAACCGGCGGCGTCCTGATCAGCCAGTGAGGTTGGCAGCCGCCATGCAGCAACGGCGGCGTGCCGACCTCACACTCTTCTGACCCAATCCTTCGACGGCCATTCGGCCGCTACTCCGACCTCGTCTCCATCATCGGCATCGGCGGCTACCACCTGGGCAAGATCAGGACGATCACCGAAGCCGTTCGTATCGTTCACGAAGCCGTCGACGCCGGCGTCAACTTTCTCGACAACGCCTGGGAGTACCACGAGGGCGAGAGCGAGCGGCGGATGGGGCGCGCCATCCGCGACCGGCGCGACTCCGTGTTTCTGATGACCAAGGTTTGCACGCACGGCCGCGACGGCAAGGTGGCCATGCGGCAGGGGAAAGTCCGATATGTCGGTTTCACCGGGCACAAGGATCCCGACCTCCATCTCCGCATGCTGTCGTTCGGGTTCCCGTTCGACGCGTGTCAGTTGCCGCTGAACGGCTTCGACGCCGCCTTCCGGAGCTTTCAGGACCGGCTGCTTCCCGAGCTGGCGCGTCAGAAGGTGGCCGCCATCGGCATGAAGAGCCTCGGCGGCGACGGACGCGCCGTGAAGCGCAGGACGGTCGGCGTCGCCGAGGCGCTTCGGTATGCGATGAGCCTTCCTGTGTGCACCACGGTCTCTGGGATCGATTCGCTGAAAGTGCTTCGCCAGAACGTCAGGATCGCGCGTGCATTCACGCCGATGAACGCGCACGAACGCCGCGCCTACGAAAAGCGCCTGAGTGACTGCGCGACCGACGGCCGCTTCGAGCTGTACAAGACGACTGCCGAGCACGAGGGTGACGTAGGCCGCCGGCAACACGGCTACCCCAGTCAGAACGAACTGGCGCTCTAGCGTATCCGTCAGTGAGACTCGACGACGCCGAGCAGGCTGCGCAGCCCGTTGACCGCCTGGATGATCTCCGTAATCAGGGCCCCGTTTGCACCCTCGCGCTGAGGGAGCTGTCCCACGGCAAGCTCAATCCGATCCAGCAGGGCATCCGCATGCGCTTTGTCGTTGTCGGTCATAGTCCTCACCTCCAGGCTCAACCATCCTGGCGGAACTGAAGCAATGCTCAAGCCACACCGCTGAGCCCTGAGGCGCTGGATGTTCGGCGTACCTGGACGGTTTGGCGTTATGCTTCGACCCGCATGGGGCTGCCGTGACAGCCTTTCCGGGTATCAGTCACACGCGCTCGGTCAGTCAGCACCTGAGGAGGAGAGTCATGAGACGGTTCCGTTCAATCGCATGTGCGGCCGGCGTGCTCGGCGCGTTGCTCCTGGGTGCGGCGTCCGCATCCGCTCAGGCTGTTCCTGCAGTGAAGCCCGACGCGCACGGCTTCATCGCGGCCAATCCCGAACAGCTCGTGCCGGCAGAGGGTGGGCGTCAGACCGTGATCCTCG
>JBFWPD010000236.1:0-6417 GCA_050250175.1 Vicinamibacterales bacterium | reverse complement strand
GCAGGCGAGCGGATCCATCCCCAGGGATGATCCGCGCGGTCATCTTCGACTTCGACGGCGTCATCGCGAACAGCGAGCCGCTGCACTTTCTCGGTTTCCGCGACGTCCTCCGCGAGGAGAACGCGGACCTCACAGAGCAGGACTACTACACGCGCTATCTCGGATTCGACGATGCAGGGGCGTTTGCCGCGATCGCGTCCGATCGGCGGCTCGCCTGGCCGTCCGGCAAGGTCGACGAGCTCGTCGCCCGCAAGGCGGTACGGATGGAAGAACTGGAACGCGGAGTCTCGGTCCTGTTTCCCGGAGCTCGCGAGGCGATCGAGCGGCTGGCCGCGAAATGCCCGCTGGCGATCGCTTCCGGGGCTCTCCGTCAGGAGATTGTGCGCGTCCTCGAACGCGAGGGTCTCGCCCGGCACTTCCGGACAATCGTCGCGGCGGAAGACACACCGGCCAGCAAGCCCGCGCCGGACCCTTATCTTCGTGCGGTCGAACGCCTCTCCAGCGTTGTAGGTGTTTATCTGACTCCGTCCCAATGCGTCGCCATCGAAGACTCGCACTGGGGACTGGAATCAGCTGCCGCGGCAGGACTGCGAACGGTCGCTGTTGCACATACCTACTCAGCGAAGGAGCTCGATCAGGCCGAGCTCGTCGTCGCGAACCTCGACCTTCTGACCTGGGAGCTACTCGACCGTGCACTGAACTGAATGCTTGTTCACGGGGGCGTCACTGCGGGAGCCGCGCGGTCTAACCGATAACCTCCCCTGGAGGATCCGGATGCGCAGCGCTAGATTCGTCGTGCTTGCCGTTGTTGCCCTTGTGGCGACAACGACGCCTGCTTACCCCCAGAGCACGACCGGCACCATCGTCGGACGAGTCACCGACTCACAGGGTCTCGCGACCCCAGGTGTGACGGTCAGCGTTTCGTCACCGGCTCTTCAGGGTGTCAGAACGGCCAGCACGTCGGCGACCGGTGACTACGTAGTCACCCTCCTTCCGACAGGATCCTACGAGGTCCGGTTTGAGCTGAGCGGCTTCGAGACCCAGCTGAAATCAGCCTCTCTGGCGCCGGGTCAGGTGCTGCCGCTCGTCGTGGAGATGGGCGTGGCAGGCGTGGGCGAGACGATTGAAGTCAGGGAGCGGGCCGTCGATGTCCTGCTGCAGACCACGCAGTCGACGACGTCGATGGGTCAGGACTTCCTTTCGAATCTGCCGACGACGCGCGACGTGCAGGGGGCCCTGCTCCTGTCGCCCTCGGTCCACCCGACCGGTCCCAATGGCAACTACTCGATCGCGGGCGCGATGTCGTTCGAGAACCTGTTCCTTCTGAACGGAGCGACGATCAACGACAACCTTCGCGGCCAGCCGCACGACCTTTACATAGAGGATGCAGTCCTCGAGACGACCATCGCCGCTTCCGGCATCTCGGCAGAATTCGGACGGTTTGGCGGCGGCGTCGTCAACGTCGTGACCAAGTCAGGCGGCAATGTGTTCGGCGGTTCGTTCCGCGAGTCCCTGATGAACGACCGGTGGCGAAGCCGTACGCCGTTCGAGCGCCAGCAGATGGCGCTCAACCCTGGACAGGAGGATCTGCGCATCGACGCGACCGTTCCGACCCACGAGTTCACGTTGGGCGGCCCCCTGCTCCGGGATCGGCTCTGGTTCTTCACGGCGGGCCGGCAGCAGTCGCAGAAGTTCGGGCGCACTCTCGTGGCGACCAACATTCCGTACACCTACGAGGAGCAGACTGGCCGTTTCGAAGGCAAGCTGACGTTCACGCCGACGACCGGTCACCGGATTTCCGGCGACATCACCCGGATAGCCAGCGAACAGGTGAACTCGACGTTCCAGGTCAACACATCGGCGGACCTGACGAGCCTGTACACGATGAAGCGTCCAATGGACCTGCTGAATCTGAGTTACTCCGCCGTGGTGACACCTGTTTTCTTCGTAGAGACACGGGCGTCCATACGGAACGAAACGGTCCAGGGGATGGGCAGCACGCGAACCGACCGTATCTTCGGCACGCTGCTCATCGATCCGCAGCGGAATCTGCGGTTCTGGGCGCCGACATTCTGCGGAGTCTGCGGCGACGAAGAGCGCGACAACAGCAACCTGTTCGTGAAGGGGACGTACTTCCTCTCGAGCCCCAGCCTGGGCTCGCACAACATGGTGTTCGGGTACGACTGGTTCAGCGATCGGCGGCTGGCGGACAACTACCAGTCGGGCAGCAACTACAGAATCCAGACCAGCGGCACCATCGTCCAGGGCGCGACCATCTATCCGCAGTTCCTCCCTGGCTCCACGCTCATGGCGTTTCAGCCGATTCTGGTCTCGAGCAGGGGCAACGATTTCCAGACTCACTCGTTCTTCGTGAACGACAACTGGCGTGTGACCCCGTGGCTGACTGCCAACGTCGGGGTGCGATTCGATCGCAACCGTGGCGAGAACGGCGTAGGTAACGTCATCTCGAACGACAGCGCGTGGAGCCCGCGAATTGGCGTGGTCGTCGATCCGGCTGCCGACGGCCGCTGGACGGTCACCGGCAGTGTCGCGCGTTACGTCGCGGCCATCGCCAACACGATCGGCGATGCGTCGTCGCCCGGGGGCAACGCGAACGCGTACGTGTTCGGATATGGCGGTCCCGCCATCAATGCCGACCCGAACGGACCGCTCGTTGGCACGGCCGAAGCGCTCGAACAGGTGTTCGAGTGGTTCGACAGCAACGGCGGCGCGGACCTTCCCACTCTCGTGCCGCCCGTGGTTCGCGGCGTCACACCTCTCATTCGGGACTCGCTCACGTCGCCGAATGTCATCGAATACTCGGGTGGCATCAGCCGTACGTTCGGCGCTCGCGGGACGCTGAGGGCCGACGTCACGTATCGCGACTATCGCGACTTCTATGTGCTGCGAACCGATCGAACGACTGGGCAGGTGACGGAGCCGTCGGGCCGATCGGTGGATCTGACGCTCATCGAGAACACGAACGACCTCGAGCGCCAGTACGCAGGCCTCGCGCTGCAGGGGACCTTCCGGGTCGGCCGGAATCTGGATGGCGGCGCAAACTATACGCTGTCGCGGACGTGGGGGAACGTCGAGGGAGAGTCAGTGACCGGCGGCCCCGTCGCGAGCGGCGCCCTGCAGTACCCGGAGTACAAGGAAGAAGACTGGAACTACCCGGTCGGCGATCTCTCGGTCGATCAGCGTCACCGTGTCCGGCTGTGGGCGAACTATTCGGTGCCCCGCGTCACGGGTCTTGGCCTTGGCATCCTGCAGGTCCTCGAGAGCGGCGTTCCCTACGGCGCGCTCGGCCTTCCCGGTGTGGATCCGCGTCCGTACGTGACCAACCCTGGGTACGCATCGGCGCCGGGCGCGAGCCAGACGGCCTACTACTTCACCGAATCTGACGCCTTTCGAACGGAGGGACAGGCACGCACCGATCTGGCGATCAACTACGTGCGCAACATCGAGCGTCTTGGAAGCGCGCAGCTGTTTGCCCAGCTTCAGGTGATGAACGTCTTCAATCACTTCCAGCTCTGCGGCTGCGGCGGCACCGTGGCTCAGAGCGGCGGCGCCGTCAACCGGGGCACGATCGATCAGACGGTCAGGACCACCGGCCTTGCGCCGTTCAATCCGTTCACGACGACTCCGGTCGAAGGAACGAACTGGGCGTACGGCCAGGACTTCGGGAAAGCGCTGAATCGCTTCGCCTACACGTCGCCTCGCACCATCCGGCTCTCGTTCGGCGTGCGTTTCTAGCCTGCGGCCGCGCGGCATGGTCCGCGCAGTCGTTGTATCCTGACCCCAGTGATCTCCGAAGACCTGCGACAGGGCTTCACTCGCGCGGCGCTTGGTCCCGATCCCGACCTGGCGGCCGCGGCGCTGATGATCGCGCGGTTGGAGTATCCGAGACTCGACGCCGCTCCCTACGTGCAGCATCTCGAGAAGCTGGGACGCGAGGCGTCAGACCGCCTTCGTCTCTCCGGCCCGGCTCCCGATGACATTCCGGCCGGTGTGGACCCGGACGGATACGCGCAGATCTCCGCACTCAACGACTTTCTGTTCCGCGAAGAACGATTCGTCGGCAACGATCACCACTACGAGGATCCGAGAAACAGTTTTCTCAATGAGGTCCTCGAGCGTCGGACCGGCATCCCAATCACGCTGGCCCTGGTGTATCTCGAAGTCGGTCGCCGTGCGGGTGTCGCGGTTGAAGGCGTCAACTTCCCCGGTCACTTTCTCGTGCGGTGCCGGGCCCAGGCGCCGCATACGCGCGACCTCATCATCGATGCGTTTCACGGCGGCGCGCTGCTCTCCGAGGATGCGTGCCGGGCGCTCATCAAGCGGCACGCCGGCGGCGATCCTCACGACGAGGCGAGCCTGTTCGGTCCTGCGACGAAGCCGCAGATCCTGACTCGCATGCTTCTGAATCTCAAACGGCTGTACGTGAAGATGCGCTCGTTTCCGCAGGCACGGGATGCCCAGGAGCTTCTGCTGGCCGTCGATCCTTCAGCGACCGGAGAGCTCCGCGATCGAGGGCTGCTCGCCTACCACATGAATGATTTTCCCGGGGCACTCCGCGACCTGCAAGCCTGGCTCGAGCTCACGTCGTTCGGCGATCCAGGCTCCGACGACCGCGACGAGCAGGCGCAGGTGTGGGAACACATCAAGACGTTGAGACGCCGGATGGCGTCGCTCAACTGAGCGTGGCGCGAGCGGCCAGCCGCTGCTGACCATCGGGACAATCGTCTCTCACCGGACACACCACACAGTGCGGATCGGCCGCGGTGCAGGTCGCATCGCCGTGATGCGCGAGATACAGGAAGGCCTGCCGGCAGTCTTCGAGCTGGCTCACGAACATGCGCGTCAGTGTCCGCTGCAGGTCCCGAACGTCACGTCGAGCGACACCAGAGGTACTGCCAAACCCCAATCGCCGGCCAACACGCATCACGCGCGGGTCGGGAGGAATGGGGCCACGGCCGGTCGTGAACAGGAGCATGCGTCTGGCCGCCACCGTGTCGAACTGAGGCAACGGCCTGAGCGCCCGGCGGGCCGCGATCAAGGGACGGAGCGCCAATGTACGGAGCGCCTCCGATCTGCGGAACTGCTCCGCGCCGGTCCGTAGCGCGCTCAGCCTCTGATCGGCGTGCGGCCCGGCCAGCGCCACTGCGGCGGCGAGTTTCGCCTGGGGGGCCCGCATCATCGCATCGGGAGTCAGCGCGGGGAGGCGACGCAACGCGCCAATGGCAATGTCACGACGGCCCGGCGTGGTTCGCGCCGAGAGGATCTCCCACACGAAGAACATGAACGGATCCTTCGGCGGCTGAGCCAGGAATCCGTAGAAGCGCTGCAGTCGAGCGAGAAGGCGTTCGAAGCGCGACATGGAGCAGCCGCGAGCTATCCTCTCGCGCGCGCAATCTCGTCGTACAGATAGGCGGACGCGATGATGCCGTTGTGGAAGTTCGATACGTCGAGCTTCTCGTTCGGCGCATGCGCGTTCTCGTCGGGCAGTCCGACTCCGAACAGCACCGCGGGCAGTCCCAGCTGCTCCTGGAACGTGGACACGACAGGGATCGATCCGCCTTCACGCGTAAAGACCGGCGCACGCCCGAAGCCCTTCTCGATCGCACGTCCGGCTGCCTGCACGAACGGGTTGTCGTACGCGGTCATCCACGGCTTGCCGCCATGCATGCGCGTGAACTTCAGCTCGACCGTCTTTGGCGTCAGCTTCCGGACGTAGTCCTCGAGCAGACCGGCAATCCTGTCGGGATCCTGATCCGGCACCAGTCGCATGCTGATCTTCGCCATCGACACTGCGGGCAACACTGTCTTCGCCCCCTCGCCCGTGAACCCCGAAAGGAGTCCGTTGACCTCGAGTGTCGGCCGGGCCCACGTCCGCTCGAGTGTCGTGAACCCGCTCTCGCCGAACAGCTTCGGGATGCCGAAGTCCTTCCGGTACTTGCGCTCGTCGAACGGCAGGCTCGCCCACGCTTTCCGTTCCTCCTCGCTCAACGCGCGAACGTCTTCGTAGAACCCCGGGATCTTGATGCGGCCGCTGCGGTCCTTGAGCTGTGCGATCAGCTGCGCCAGCACGAATGCCGGATTGGCCAGCGCTCCGCCGAATGAACCGGAATGCAGATCCGTGCTGCTTCCGCGCAGATCGATCTGGCAATACACGAGGCCCCGCAGTCCGTAGCAGATCGACGGCACGCCCCTGGCGAACATCGCGGAGTCTGAAACGACAACGACATCGGCTGCCAGAAGATCCTTGTGCCCGCCGATGAAGTCGTCGAGGTGAGCGCTGCCGACCTCTTCCTCCCCCTCGAGCATGAACTTGATGTTCACGGGAAGCCGGCCCTGCTTCAAGTGTGCCTCGACCGCCTTCATGTGCATGAAGACCTGACCCTTGTCGTCGGCGGC
>JBFWPD010000235.1:0-6428 GCA_050250175.1 Vicinamibacterales bacterium | reverse complement strand
GTCGTATTCGGTTGATGCCTCGACGGCTGATTCCGGGATGAGCGAGGAGGGCGGCCAGTTCCTCGTGGAATACGCGTCGGGCAAGAACGCCGAGGTGTATCCGGAGGGCAGCGGCGTGCTCCTGAAGATGGGAGACAAGGCGCGGGTGAGCTATCACCTGCACTCGGTCGGCGAAGACATCAACGCCGAAATCGAGCTCGGCATGGTGCTCTATCCGGCCGGCTACACGCCGAAGTACACCCGCTGGTCCAAGCAGCTGGCGCAGCCGACGACCCCGCTCGACGTGCCTCCTGGCGAGGTCGCGCGGACGGACGGCTACGTCGTCCTGCACCAGCCGGCGCGGCTGATCGCGTTCCAGCCGCACATGCACAACCTCGGTTCCCGCCAGTGCCTCGAGCTGATTTATCCGACGCAGGGCGCAGCGTCGAAGACCGAAGTGGTGAGCTGTGCGAACTTCAACAACAACTGGCACCTGACCTACAACTACGCGGACGATGCCGCGCCGTTGGTGCCGGCTGGGACGATCCTGCACAACATGCAGTGGCATGACAACACGTCGAACAACCCGCGCGCGCTCGACCCCTCCAACTGGGTGGGCGACGGCGGCCGGACGATCGACGAGATGGGCTTCTTCTGGATCGGGTGGATTGAGTTGAGCCAGGAAGAGTACGAGCAGCAGGTCGCCGAGCGTCAGGCTCAGCGCGCCTCGCAGACCCAGCAGCAGCAACAGCAGCAGTAGTCAGCCCGGGTCCGTCAGCAGTACACGCAAAGAGGAGAGCTTCGGCTCTCCTCTTTGTGTTTTCAGACGCTTTCTTCCTCGTTCTCCTGCGCGTTGTTCCCGCTACTTCTCCGCGGTGACGACAATCGCTTGAATCCCGCCGTCGACCGCCCCCTGTCCGAAACGAGCGGCGATCGCTTCTGCCGCGACGCCGGTCGCGCGCTCGAGGAGGGCAGGACCGTGGGCCTCGATTTCGTTCCGGAGCGGCGTGCCCTGGCAATACCCAATCGCGGGGGCCTGAGGTGATTCCGCCCGGCTGCGTGCCGCGACAGTAACGAGCTCTGCCGCCGCGAACCCGCCCTGTTTCACATCGCGTTCGATGGCCTGGCGATCGTGGTAGCCGTGTGGCGTTCGAACGAGAAATCGCGGTGGACTCTGCGGAAACATCGGCTCGAGCGCCTTCGTCGTCACGTCGGCAAACTCGTTGGTCTCGATCCGATCCCAGACATTGAAGATGAACAGCCCTCCCGGCCGCAGCACGCGCCTGGCCTCAGAGAATGCCTTCGGCTTGTCCGGAAAGAACATCGCACCGAACTGACAGACCACCGCGTCGAACACCCCATCGTCGAAGGGGAGTCGCATGGCGTCGGCCTTGCGCCACTCGACAGGACGAGCGATCGGCCGGCTGCCTGCCTCGTCGAGCATCGCCTGGTTCAAGTCCGTCCCGGTGATTGCGACGCTCTTCGGAAGGGTTGCCGCGAGTGCGCGCGTGACGACGCCGGTTCCGGCAGCAATCTCCAGAACGGTACCGGGCGATCGCGACGCAAGGCGAGAGGCCATGTCCGCCGCGTAGGGTTCGAAAATCAGTGGAACGAGATACGCCTCGTAGATCGTGGGCAGTGAACCGACGAAGTGCGCGTCGCGATTGGAAGTCGTCATGGGGCTCAGCGAATGGGAGAGTCCGGGTGCACAGTTGTGATCCTGCGAGGGAGCCAGTCTAACGCGTCGTCACGATGGTGCGCGCTCTCTCTGCGTTGGGAGTAAGATTCGCTGGCGAACGGCCCGAGTTCCGAGTTCCCCGACATCTCGCAGGAGTTCCCCGGCGCAGCGATATGAAGGCTCATCTGCTTCCGTTCATCATCGCAACGGCCCTGGTGCCCGGTGCTGCTGGTCCGGCATTTGCGCAAGCGGAGGCCCAGGCCCGAAAGCAGGCGCGTGCTTCGCGTGTCGCGAGCGGCGCCATCGCTCTCGACGGACGGCTCGACGATCGCGCCTGGGCCGATGCCTCGCCGATCACGGACTTCGTTCAGGCAGAGCCCGCCGAAGGCGAGCCGCCAATCGACGGGATGGAGGTTCGCTTCCTCTACGACAACGAGTCGCTCTGGATCGGCGCGAGGATGGAGAGCACTCGCGGCCTGCAGGCGCCGCTCAGCCGGCGCGACGACGGCGAGCAGTCGGAATATCTGCAGATTGAAGTCGACACCTTCCTCGATCGCCGCACGGCCTACATGTTCGGCGTCACTGCGTCCGGCGTCAGGCTCGATCACTACCACCCGAGCGACGATCAGGACGACGCCGATGATCAGTTCGATCCGGTCTGGGAAGCGAGAACCTCGAGAGACGCGAACGGATGGACCGCAGAGATGCGTGTGCCGTTCTCACAGCTCCGGTTCAACGATCAGCCGGAGCGGGTGTTCGGCCTCAACATCAAGCGATGGCGGCCGAATCTGAACGAGGAGACCTACTGGGTCGTCGTGGGCCGGACGGCGAGCGGCTGGGCGTCGCGCTTCGGCGACCTGCGCGGCATCGAGGGTGTTCGTGCAGCAAGACGTCTCGAACTGCTTCCGTACGTCTCGAGCTCGACGAGAATGACGGGGAACCGCGATCGCGGCAACCCGTTCGACGACGGCCTGAACCTCGCCGCGCGGACGGGACTGGACATGAAGATTGGCCTCAGCTCCAGCCTCACGCTCGAAGCCACGGTCAATCCCGACTTCGGTCAGGTCGAAGCGGATCCCGCGGAAGTGAACCTGACAGTGTTCGAGACGATTCTGTCCGAACGACGGCCGTTCTTCATCGAAGGCAGTCGCGTCCTCGAAGCCGGGACCGCGAATTACTACTACTCGCGTCGCATTGGCGCACGGCCAGGCGTTGACGCGCAGGGCGAATACATCGACTATCCGAGCACCAGCACAATCCTCGCGGCCGCAAAGCTGACGGGACGGTTTCAGTCCGGGACTTCCATCGGATTTCTCGGAGCGGTCACCGACGAGGAGACCGCTCGAACGTTCTCCGGCAGTCTGTTCTCGGACGTCAAGGTCGCCCCGCGCTCCGCGTGGGGTGTTGCGCGTGTCATTCAGGAATTCGGACGCGAGGGCTCCACGGTCGGTGCGCATCTGACAGTCGTCGACCGCGATCTGCCTCGGCAGGATGCGCTCGCCTCGCTGCTGGTCCGCCGCGCCGTCACCGCCGGCGTCGATACGCGCATTCGATTCGGCGATCGGGCTTACGAGGGAGCATTCAACGTTGGCGTGACCTACCTGGAGGGCGAGCCAGCAGCCATCGAGCGCGTGCAGCGGGCGAGCGGTCACTTCCTGCAGCGTCTCGATCAGCCGAGAGTCCGTCTCGACCCGACCCGCGAGTCGTTCAGCGGCGCGCAGATCCAGGGGAGCTTCAACAAGATTGCCGGCCGCCACTGGCTGTGGGGCGGCAACCTGCAGATCGAAACGCCGGAGTTTCACCCGCTCGATTTCGGCCGCCTGAACTACGCCGGCGACTTCAACGGAGGGCCCCGCCTCACGTACCGGGAGACGCAGCCGGGACGGTATCTCCGCGCGTATTCCCTCGGCATCAGTCTCAACAACTACTGGCACTTCGATCGAGACCTCGGTGTCAGATACAACATCGGGACGACGAACAGCTTCACACTCAGGAACTTCTGGGTGGCGACGCTGAATGCCACGCGCTTTCTCCGAGGCCTCGATCCGCAGCTGACACGCGGCGGACCTTCAATGGGCACGCCCCTGGGCTGGAGCGTGCACGCAGCCCTGCAGAATCCGACCGGATCGAGCAGGGCCTGGAACGGCAGCGTCGATTTCCGCTCCAACGAGTTCGGAGAGCGGACCTGGGAGTTTGGCGCCAGCCTGGAGGCACAGCCGTCTCCTGCATTTCAGGTCTCGTTCGCGCCGACGTACCTCAACGAGACAGCAACAAGCGCGAGCTTCAACGGGGCGGTCAACCGGCAGTATCTTTCGACGCTCGCCGGCGGCCGTCCCGAAACGTATGGGCTCCGTTATGTCTTCGGCTACGTGGACCGGACCACACTGTCAACGCAGGTCCGCGTCAACATCACGTTCAAGCCCGACGTGACACTGGACGTCTATGCCGAGCCATTCGCCGCGAGCGGCCGCTACAACGGATTCGGCGAGCTCGCCAACGCTCGCGGGCGCGACCTTCGCCGGTACGGGACCGATGGCACGACGCTCGACCGTCTTGACGACGGCAGTTATCGGGTCACCGACGGCGCGTCCGAGTTCGCGCTCCCGAACCGGGACTTCAACATCAGATCCTTCAGGAGCAACGTCGTGCTGCGGTGGGAATGGCGTCCCGGCAGCACGCTGTTCGTTGTCTGGCAGCAGAACCGATCGAGCACGGAGAGCACTGGCGACCACGTGGGGATTGGCGATCTCTTCGGCTCATTCTCTGCAGCTGGCGACAACGTCGTGGCACTCAAGACCACCTGGTGGTTCTCGAGGTGAGATGCTGTCGCTTGCCGGCGACGTTCGCTACCGCCGCATCCTTCCCGACGACGATCTTGATGCGATTACCGCGATGTTGCACGAGGCGTACGCGCCACTGGCCGCTGCAGGCATGAGATTCGTCGCGTCGCACCAGAGTATGGACACGACGCGACTTCATCGAGTACGTGCGGTGGGCTGACGTGAACTATCGCAGTGTCGTCCTCAGCAAGACGCTTCGCTGACGCTGCTCTGAAGCGGAGGCCGACGGCCTGTCGTATAGTACGAGCGCTGTCGAGCACTAATCGACTGGAGGTCACTGTGTACCAGCTTGTCCGGATTGCTGTCTTTGCGTGCGCGCTCACGGCCCTGGCGACGCCGTCCTTCGCCCAGGTGTCCCTGAAGGAAGAGATGCTCAAGGACTGGGCATCCCTGCAGAACCTGATCACCGGCCTCGCCAACGAGATGCCTGCCGATAAGTACAACGCCAAGCCGACTGAGCCCCAGCAGACCTTCGGTGAACGCGTCGTCCACGTCGCCGTCGTGAACAACCGGTTTCTTGGAATGGTCGGAGGCACCGCGAAAGCGCCTGAGCTCGATCCGAAGACCGCGCCACTCTCGAAGGATGCTGCGCTCAAAGCGCTGACCGACTCATTCGCTTACGGAACGGCGCTTCTCAACGAACTGAACGACCAGACACTCCTGCAGGCGGTCGCGTCGCCGCCCCAGTTCCTCGGTCCCTCGACGAAGGCGAGGATCTTCAACTTCCTCAACGGTCACACCTGGGACACGTACGGTCAGCTCGTCGTATACCTCCGTCTGAACGGCGGCGTGCCGCCAGCAAGTCAGCGGCCGTAGCCGGCGGCAGCCAGCGAGCAGACCCTGAACGCCGCGACTGAAACCTCAGTCGCGGCGATTGGCCTGCCAATCGAACGCAAGGAGAAGAGTCCGCTGGGTAGACGATCCGTTGTCGTCCGCGACCAGGTAGAGCCGAAGGCCATTCGCGTCTGGAACGACAGCCACCCCTTCGAAGTTGTCCACTGACAGCGGCGGTGCCATCGTCATTTCGTCGAGGACGCGACCCGCAGGGTCGTCGGCAGTGCGTATGAGCTTCAAGGAGATCCTCACGCCGCGGGCGGGATCGTACGCGCGTGTCAGCAGCGCGAAGTCACCGTTGGGGCCGAACGCCGCCAGTGCGGTAGGGCTGAGGCCTTCAGGAACGTGCCTGCCGAGCTCGGTGGCTCGACAAGCGGATGACAGCCTGCAGAGCCAGATGGCGCCTTCTTCGCCGCCCACGAGATACGCGTCGGTGGCCGCTGTGGGATAGAAGGTCAGCGCCTCCATCCCCGTGTTGCCGGGGAAGTCGGATTCGGGTATCGGAACGGGCCTCGGGAGGCTGCCGTCCGCAGGGTAGCGCCAGATGCGGTGTGCACCTTCAAAGCTGACCAGTCGGTCTCCATTCGGGAGAAAGTCGAGCCCCTCGGCGTCAGCATCCCTTCCCGCCAGACGCTCGCCTCGCGTTCCCACCAGCGGAATCGTGCGAGCATCGGTGAGACCTGTCAGCCGTCCGGCTCCATCCAGCTCCAGCCGCGCTTCGAAGAAGCTGCCGGCGTCGCTGACCGAGAAAACTCTCCCTCCTTCACCGATCCGCAGGTCCGACAGCTCGAGGACGACGTCCGGGGTGACCGCCCTTATCTCGAGCCCCCCTGCATACTCGAACGCTCCGATTCGGTTCACGCCCGTGTCGCGGGGATCGAGTGGGATGGGTGTCGCGTCGATGTCAATCTATGCGGGTTCGGGCATCGGCCGGGACGACGTCGGGTTGCAGGAGCCCAGCAACGAGAGGACGGCGAGGGCCCACGCGACGTGATTCATGCGACTGCCAGCTTACATCCCCGTGCAGTAGCCGGAACTGCCCCTGCGTACAATGGGCCGATTGTCTGACGACTCCTTCAGCCCACCGCACCGGCGCC
>JBFWPD010000234.1:0-6430 GCA_050250175.1 Vicinamibacterales bacterium | reverse complement strand
AACGGCCGGAGGATGTTCGCGCGACAGAATCGCTCAAGCAGTCGGCGGTGGCCGGTGGCTGAGCAGGCCTCGTGCGCGGATCCTCACGAACGAAACGGCCGCAAGATCAGCTTTGAACGGCAGCTTCGGGTTCCGGAACGACCGTCTCCAGAGCGGGATCGGGAGCTGTCCACTCGCTGATCTTTCCTTCTGAGACTTCCCGCAGCGCCATGAATACGGGCTTGTGAAAGCCATCGAGCTTCGGCCGGCAGCCCCGCATCAACTGCGCGGCCCGCAGCGATGCCAGCACGACGAACTGCAGTACCCCAACTCCAGGCGGCGGTGCGTACATCAGAAACCTCCCCATACGAATGTAGAACCTGCTGGACCCGGGACGACGACTGACGAATCAGCAGGGTTGATCAGCGCAGGCATCGCCGTCCTCCCCTCCGGCAGCACGGCAGGAGTGGCGCGCGGTCGAGCGGTCAGCGCCCGCTCGCACCGAAGGACGGCCGCAGCCATCTCGGCCCTGATATCGGCGACCCTATCGACGGAAAACGAGCAGGAACGTTCTTCGACGCATGACATGGGCTTCTCCGGCGAGGACGCCCTTGAAGAGAAACCCGCAGGTATTACGGGGGACTCAGGAAAGGTAAGGGCAGGATATCACGTCCAGCCCCGACAGACCGGCGCCATCGAAGCTCTTCACGCGAGCGCTCGCGTTCACGATTTTGTTTCCTTGCCGTGCGCCGTCGAGATCGCCGCGCGGGATACACTCGGCGGATGTCACGACGCCACGAACCGTGGCGTCTGTGACACTAGCCCCGGGGGGACACCATGAAGCGCGCTCTATTCGTGACTGGAACGGTACTGTTTCTCGCAACGGCAATGGCAAGTGTGCAGGGGAAGGGTGGGCAGGGCAACGGCAACGGGCAAGGCAATGACAACGGAAATGGCGACGGCTCGAAGATCCAGATCGGCCGCGAGATCGCGCCCGTGCCCCTGGACCTTCGCGGAAAGAACCGCAGTCTCGTTTATCTCGGCAGCTACATCGTCAACTCACAGGCAGACTGCGCGGGCTGTCACAGCAATCCGGCATTCATCGAAGGTGGCGACCCATTTCTCGGACAGCCGGAGATCGTGAGCCAGGCGACGTACTTGAGCGGCGGCGGCGACCTCTTCGGCCCCTTCGTACCGCGAAACCTGACGCCTGATGCCAATGGGCATCCAGCTCGCCTGACGCTCGAGGAGTTCATCGTCGTCATGACGACAGGCGCGGATCTGAAGGAGCGTCCGCCGTCTGTCCCGTCAGCTGAGCACGACCTCCTGCAGGTCATGCCCTGGCCGGTCTTCAAGAACATGACGACCCGCGAGCTCGAAGCCATCTACGAGTACCTGAGCGCCATCCCCTGCATCGGCGACGCGGATCGCTGCGGCGGCTAGAAAGCAATTCCCTGCACGCGCGCCGCTTGCTTCACGGCAGGCGGCGCGCGTCTGTCTTCCCACACACAGCTCCAGGACAAGTCGCCGCGCCGATCGACCCGGGGTTCCTCTCGACAGACCGAGAGGAATCGGGCAGGATGGCAGCGACTTCTCACCCGATCTCCGTCTCATTACAGGGAGGCTGCGATGGACGCTGGGCATCGATTTCTCGGCAGGTCTGGCCGGCGCCTGGGCTGGGCATTGAGCAGCGCGCTGGTGGCGTGCACGTTTCTCGTGGAGATTCCGCTGGCCCAGCAGGGCGCGCCACAGCGGCTGAATCGCATCATCGAACAGTTCGAGAAGGGCCAGGCCTCGTATGCCGGTGAGCACTGGCAACTGACATCGCTCGAGCACGATCCCTTCCTTGTCGACAACCTCGAGACAAACCTGGCGGCCGTGCAGTCGAAAGGCGGCGCGCGTCCGGAGCTGACGCCCATCGTCCGTCTCGCACACGAGGGCGATCAGGAGTTCAAGCACGTCGTGAAGCAGTTCCTGGACGTCGGCGCGTTCGGGGTCATCCTGCCGCACGTCAACACCGCGGAAGAAGTGCTCAAGCTGGTGACCGCGATGCGGTATCCGAATCAGAGGGGCGCGCAATACCTCTTTCCTCCTGGCGTGCGCGGGTCCGGCGCCGGGGGGGCACTGCGTGTCTGGGGGATTTCGGCCGACGAGTATTCGCGCAAGGCAGACGTGTGGCCGCTCCATCCACAGGGCGAGCTGCTCGCGATGATCATGATCGAGACGCGCGAGGCGGTGGAGCGCATCGACGAACTGCTGGCCGTGCCCGGCCTGGGCGGCGTCATGATCGGCGCCTCGGATCTGAGTCTCTCCCTGGGCGTCGGCACACCGGCCCCGCAGCCTGACCATCCGGAAACCGAGGCCGCAATCGACCGCGTCGCCAAAGCGTGCGTGGCGAAAAAGACCGTCATCTGCGGCACGTTCCAGGCGGCGGATCTCAAGATGCGCCTGAACCAGGGGTTCAAGCTCTATACGCGCGCGGGCGACCCCGCGTATCAGTAGCGTCCACTGGCGTCCGGCACGGCGACGGTCCTCGGCACGCCGTGCCGGCACTCCCCCCGGGGACGCATGCTACGATGGCGATCGTGGCATTTACCCGCTGGGATCCGGTCCGCGATCTCCTCGCCCTCCACGAGCAATTCGGTCAACTGATCGGCACGGATGCGCCAGGCTGGACGCCGCCTGTCGATCTGTACGAGACCAGCGGCGGGTTCGTCCTGACGGCCGAGGTTCCGGGCCTGTCGCGCCACGACATCGAGATTCACGCGGAAGAAAGCCGGATTGCCATCCGCGGCGAACGCACCGGGACGCACCCCTCCTGCGAGCAGTACCACCGCGTCGAACGCGGACACGGCAGATTCTCGCGGACGTTCCTCCTCCCCGAGCCTATCGATCCCGAGGGTGTTTCCGCCGACCTCAAGGATGGACTCCTCACCGTGACGATCCCGAAGGCGGGAGGACGGGGCGCGCGCAAAGTCGACGTCAAATGATTGAAGATTGAAGATTTAAGATTGAAGACTGGAGAGGGCGTCAGGACCTGAACGGTGTTCAGACAGGATTGCGATCTCGACTCCAATCTCCAATCTCCAATCTTCAATCTTAAATCTTCAATTCCTATGAGGGTCCTACTCTCGATCGTCCTCGCGCTCGCAGGTTTTGCGGCAGGCTATGCAATGACCGGCGGCATCGGCTCGTCATCGGGGCCGGCGCAGGTGCAGGTCGTACAGGCGCCAGCGCCCGGACCCGCGGTCTCTCCTGTCCCTGCCGCAACGGCCGCGGTCGCGCAGCCGGCGGCCGTCGTTTCACAGGCCGGTCCGGATTTCGCTGCGGTGGCCGAACAGGCCGTCAAGGGCGTCGTGAACATCTCGTCAATCCAGATCGTCAGGGAGTCGAACTCTCCATTCGCCGACGATCCGTTCTTCCGCTATTTCTTCGGCGACGACATGTTCGGCTCGCGGGACCGACGCTCGCAGAGCCTCGGCTCCGGCGTGATCGTCTCCGGTGACGGTTACGTCGTCACGAACAGCCACGTCGTGGGCACCAACGCACGGGCCCGTGAAGTGACGGTCGCATTGTGGGACAACCGCGAGGTGCCGGGAACGGTCATCGGCGTCGACGCCGCCACTGACATCGCACTCCTCAAGATCGACGTGTCGGAGCTGACTCCAGTCCCGTGGGGCGACTCCACGCGACTCCGCGTCGGCGAGTGGGTGCTCGCGATCGGCAGTCCGTTTCAATTGAGCCAGACCGTCACCGCGGGCATCGTCAGCGCCACCGGCCGCGCGAACGTGGGCTTCGCTGACTACGAGGACTTCATTCAGACGGACGCGGCCATCAATCCCGGCAACTCGGGTGGTGCGCTCATCAACACGCGCGGGGAACTGGTCGGCATCAACACCGGAATCTTCAGCCAGAGCGGCGGCTACCAGGGCATCGGCTTCGCCGTGCCGAGCATTCTGGCGAGACGGATTGCAGACGACCTGAGTCGCTTCGGAGAAGTGCGGCGGGGCACGATCGCGGGGATCGTCATCGACCAGCTGACGCCGCGTGCCTATCAGGTCCTCGGCCTGCCTTCCTCGACGACCGGCGTGCTCATCGTGCAGCTCGCCGCGAACTCGGATGCCTACGCCGGCGGCCTTCGCCGCTACGACGTCGTGACTGCTTTCAACGGACAGACGGTCACCGATCCGTCGCAGCTCTTCAGGCTCGTCTCCGACGCCGAGATCGGGACCACCGGCACGCTGACCGTCTTCCGGCAGGGCGAGCAGCTGGATGTCCGCGTGCCAATCGTCGGATCGACGAGGCAGAGATAACTCAACGTCAGGCTACGGGCTTCGGGCTACAGGCTCCAGGTCTGCACGAGTCACGCTGCCTCTATTGTCCTGACGCACTCCTCAGCACGGGCGCAAGGTAGCTCGTGCAGAAGTTCATCACTCCCTCACGATTCAAATGGTCGGTGTCGTAGAAGAGCGCCTCGTCGTTGGCGACCTGGGAGAAGTCGTGCCATTCGACGCCGTAAGGCTCGAGACGCGTTCGTAGCGCGGCGTCGAACCTGTCCTCATCGGGAAGCTGCTCGCGCACTCTCGCCGGTATGGGGGGGCGAATCACCAGAAACCGCATTCCGCGCTCGCGAACCTCGCGTGCCAGAGCCTCGAAGTCTGCAGCGTATCGGTCCACCATGGACGGGTCGGGATTCTCAGGATACAGATATGCGAGCCGCTGACGATCGATCTGCGCGATGGGACGGTACGCGCGATCGAACCGCGCTCCCTCATCCGGGAAGAGATCCGGCTCGAATCGGTCGGGGTTGTTGATCTTCGAGAAGCCGCTCACGTAGTCCAGGCCTGTCGAGCGGCTCGCGGGAGCGCTCAGGAGCAGCCGCGCGAGAGCGGGATCGAACGGCGCTCTGAGAAACAGGCTCGAATCGCGCAGCCGGACCTCGTTCCACTCGGCCGAGTAGAACGCAAACGAGTCGAGGATGTAGACGACGGCGTTCGTCGAGTGATGCTCGAGGAAGTAGTCAAGCAGCAGGCGGTTCATCGCGATGCCGCTCCCGACCTCGGCCAGGTTCATGATGCGCGCGCCCGCCAGCTTTTCCAGCTGGGCGTTCATATCCCGGTAGTCGAACACCGCGGCATGAGAAGCCCCGAGAATCACCGCATCGAACGGAACACGAGGCGCAGTCCTGACCGCGAAGAACCGGTTGCGGTCCGCGTGACGGTACACCAGCCCCTCGGCTGCCGCGTAGAGGCCCGCGTACAGCACCAGGCCGATGGCTGTAAACCGGGCGGCGCGCCGGAGAAAGGCTGTCGCTGGCGTCATCGTCATCGATCAGAACTGCATGTAGACGAATTGCTCGAAGTTCCACGTGCCAAGCACGACGAGCGCCCCGAGCAGCGCGTAGTAGGCGGCCCACCGGAGTCCAACCGGCTTTCGCTCGAGCCGCTGCCAGATGTCCCGCCGCTCATCGAGAATCTCGATGCCCAGCAGCACCGCAATCAGGACGACCGCTGTCATCACTTCTCCGGTGGCAAGGCGCACCGCGAGCAATGACGGCAGCGCCGTCGCGGAAGCGGCGATCCGCGTGAACACGGTCACTGCGTCGGCGAGAGTCGCCGCCCTGAAGAACACCCACGTGATCAAGATGAGATGAAACGTCACCAGGCTCGCGGTCAACGTCCGAACAGGCCCGCGCAGCCGAAGTGATGCGGGCCACCGCCGGCCGATCCTGGACGCGGACGTCGTCGCGACAGTGAACACGCCGTTCAACGCGCCCCACACCACGAACGTCCAGGCAGCACCGTGCCATAGCCCGCTCAGCAGGAACACGATCATCACGTTGACGACCGTCCGGACAGCCGACCGACGGCTTCCTCCGAGCGGAAAGTAGACGTAATCGCGGAACCAGGCAGTCAGCGACAGGTGCCACCGGCGCGCCCAGAATTCGGACACGGACGACGACAGATAGGGGCGCCGGAAGTTGTCCATCAGATCGATGCCCAGCACACGCGAGACGCCGATCGCAATGTCCGAGTAGCCCGAGAAGTCGCAATACAGCTGGAAGGCAAAGAAGTAGGTCGCCAGAAGCAGGTCGGCAGGCGGTGCGAATCCCGGCCGGGCATAGGCTGCATCGACGAAGATCGCCAGCCGGTCGGCGATCACGACCTTCTTGAACAGGCCCCACAGCATCAGCTGAAGCCCGCTCGTCACCAGCCGATCGTCGAAGGTGGCGCCCCGCCGGACCGCCGTGAGAAAAGGCTGCGCGCGCTCGATGGGGCCCGCAAGGATCTTCGGGAAGTAGCCGACGTAGAGAGCAAAGAACCCGACGTGCCGCTCGACCGGGATCCGCCGAGCGTAGACGTCAGCAATGTAGCTGAGGCAGGAGAACGTGTAGAACGACAGGCCCGCTACAGCCACGACGTTCAGGCGCGCAGGGGCCACCGCCCCCACC
>JBFWPD010000233.1:0-6448 GCA_050250175.1 Vicinamibacterales bacterium | reverse complement strand
GGACGCCCTCGAGGAAGGAGGCGAGGGCGGGGCGCGGCACGTAGATCTCCGTGATCATCTCGGTGCCCGAGGCCAGCGGGCCCAGACGCTGGCCGAGCACCTGATGGTAGTCGTCGATGTACTCGGAGAGCTGGTGGGTATCGGACCAGTAGATCTGGCCGCTCGTCTGCAGGTAGTACGACGAGTACCGCTTGTAGGCTTCCGCCCGGGCGAGATGTCCCGCCTGAAGCAAGTCGAGCCAGTTGTCTCTTGACAACTCGGCTTGCGCCTCGGGCACCGGTGTGCTGTCGGCGACGGCCCGGTAGCAGGAGAACACCCCTTCGCGCAGCAGACCGTCCGACTCGAGATCTGTCGAGTACTGAAAATCGCCGAACAGGAAGCCGTTGGCGATTCGATCGGCAAAGCGTCCGGCCAGTCCCGTCGTCGAGGTCACTTCGACGATGCGCTCGATCTTCTGGCGTGGTTTCAGACGCAGACGGACCGACGCGACGGGTCCGAACAGGCCGTACCCGCCGAGCACGAGGCCGAACAGCTCCTGATTTTCAGTGCGGCTGCAGCGTCGCTGCTCTCCATTGGCGTCCACTAGCGTGAGCGCTTCGACGTCCTGCGCCATCGGCGCGTACGTCAGACCGCGCCCGTGCGCATTGGCGGCAAGTCCTCCGCCGATGCTGAGCCGATCGGCGCCCGTCTGCTTCTGCGCGATGCCCCACTGCCTGGCCTGATTCTTCTGGCGTTCGAGCAGACCCGAGATGAGCGCAGGCCATTGGATGCCGCCGCCGACTTCCACCTGTCCCCGGTCGGCGTCGAAGTCGAAGATGCCGTCGAGTCCGTTCATGTCGATGAGGACGGTGTCGGTGCCGAACTGCTGCCCACCCATGGCATGACGGCCGGCCGCGATGGAGACCGACAGCTGCTCGGAGCGTGCGGTGCGGATCGCGTCAGACAGCGCATTGACGGTGGCCGGGCGCTCGACGCGTCGTACGCGGGTCCGGTTCAGTTGGGAGTGAATGTCATTCAGCCAGACGCCGTCGGCCGCCTGGCCCGCCGCAGGTCGGGCGCCGAGGGGAACGAACGCCGCAGCCGCGAGACCGGTGGTACGCGCAAGCAGCTCACGCCTCGTCAGCATGCGGACCTCCATCGAGAGCGAGCAATCGCCGGCACGAGAAAAAGATCATCGCGACCGCCACGGCTTGCACCAGATGATAGAGCGCATTGTGATTGAAATAGAGGGAATGGAGCGCAATGCGCGACTGCTGCACGAAGGCGGCAGCGAAGGTGAGGAGAAGGCCCGCGATCCCAAGCCGCGAGGACGCCCGCAGCGTGCGGTCCGACGACAGACTCGCGAAGGACGCGAGCAGGAACAGGGCCGCCGGGAGATAGCCGGCGATCGCAACCGAGAACGCATCGCTCACGAAGATCACGACCAGGCTGTAGAGCGCGGTGATGATTGCCGCAGTCCTGGTAACCGCGCGTGCCAGCGGGGAATCGCGCCGCATGTGCGCGCCCATGCCCCACGCCGCCAATGCGGCCGCACCGATCGAAAGCAGCGACCCCTTCCAGAGCACCCGTCCAGGCAGCGTCTGGTTCTCGACGAAGAAGCCATGCACGGTCCCGCCCAGGAGTGCCGCGATGGCGGTGAATGCGAAGAAGAGCGACGTCCACCGCCGCATCGAGAGACTCGTCGTGCCGGTGCGCAGGATCAGCCACGCAAAGACGATGCACTCCACGAAGAGCGCATAGTCGCTGAGAGTGACATCAGGCTCGGTCACGGGGTTCGAGGGGGCAACGACGTCAGAGCCTGAGCAGTCGATCGCGGAGGACGCGGGACTGCAGCCGGCTGACCTGCAGCTTCTGTCCGTTCGCAAGGACCGCGACATGCGTCCCGCCCGGCATGACCGTGACCTTGGTGATCGCATCGACCGCGGCAATCGCTCCACGTCCGAGACGCAGGAACCGCCCGGGCTCCAGCCGCGCCTCGAGGTCCTTCAGGCGATGCGTAATCGTGTGCCGTTCGCCCTTGTGGGTGGTCATGCAGAGGAGCTCGCCGTCTGCGACGATTGAGGCGATCTGTGCGACCGGAACGAGCACGATCTCGTCGCGGCGTCGCACCGGGATCCGCTCGAGATATGACGACGGGACGGCCGCTTCATAGGCGGTAATCGCCGTGGCGACCCTGGTGTGCTGATCGGCCGCAAGTTCTGCGTGCTCGAGCCGTTCCTGCACCCGGTTGACCGTCTCGCGGAGCCGCGCCTTGTCCACGGGTTTGAGCAGGTAGTCCACGGCGTTCACTTCGAACGCCCGCACGGCGTACTCGTCGAACGCCGTGACGAACGCGATGAGCGGCATGTCCGGCTTGCGCAGAAGCCGGACGACGCCCATGCCGTCGAGCTCCGGCATCTGAAGATCCAGGATCGCAAGGTCTGGACGCTCTCGCTCAATCACCGTGACCGCTTCGGTGCCCGTTGCGGCTTCACCGACGATCGCCACATCTTCAAACGATCGGAGCATGGCCGATAGAAACGAGCGCGCCGGCCGCTCGTCGTCCGCGATCACCACGCGCAGTCGCGCCGTCATCGCGCGCCGCTGCCTGCCGCGAGCTCGGCGACATGGCGCTCTGCCGGCAGGCGAATCTCGACCGATGTTCCGAGGCCGGGCGTGCTGCTGACACTGAGAGCGGCGGCGTCGCCGTACTGCCCGGCCAGACGACGTTCGATGTTCGCCAGGCCAACTCCAGCGGCACGGCCGCGTTTCCAGACGGCTGCACTGCCGCCGGCGCCGGTATCGCGAACAGTCAGGAGCAGAGAGCCTCCGTCGTCGCCGTTCTGCGCGAGCCGTGCCAGGACCGTGATCTCACCGCCGTGCCGCTCGGGTGCTATTCCGTGCTTCACCGCGTTCTCGACGAGCGGCTGAAGCAGCAGCGGCGGAATTCGCTCGTGTCTGAGGTCGAGGGGGACATCGATGGTGACGCGCAGCCGCTCTTCGAAGCGCGCCCGCTCGATGTCGAGATACGCCTCGATCAGCTCGATCTCGCGGCCGAGGGTCGTGAACTCGCCTTCCGATCGCAGGACGCCGCGAAGCAGAGACGTCAGGCGGAGCAGCGTGTCGACTGCACGGGCCGGCGCCGTCTGAATCAGATATCCGATGGTCGTCAGCGCATTGAACAGGAAGTGCGGATTGATTTGCGAGCGCAGTGCACGAAGCTCGGCCTCAGTCGCCAGCCGGCTGATCTCTCGTTCGCGAAGCTCGCGCTCGTAGCGTTCGTGCGTGATACGGATGGCGTCGATGCGACGGCCGAGAACCGCCGCCACGGCGTCGAGGAACGCGCGGTCATCCGACAGCAGACGGCGTCCGCCGCTCAGATCTCCTATCTCGACGACATAGCGTGGCGCCTCGGCGACTGGAACATCGAGGGACGCGGCGATCGTGGTGCTCCGGCGCGACTCGCCTGCCGCGGGCATCTCACCGTCTGCTTCTCGCCAGCGCACGCTGCGGGCGCTGAGAGCGGGCGACAGCGCCTCGCAAGCCTCGTCCAGCATCGCCGGAATGTCGTCGTGGCGCTGGGCGAGCAGCGCGAAGGCGGCCCGCAGTCCGTCGTAGTCGGGGCGTGCCAGAACGACCGTGTCCACGAACCAGGAGGTCAGCGCACGGAGCTTTGGATAGAGGAGTGCCGTTGCCACCCACAGCGTCACGAAGATTCCTACGCCAGCGGCGCCGTCCGCTCCCGTCTCCGTGAGCAGCGGGCCTCCGTTCACCACTGCCACAAAGGCGACGGCCACGAGCGTCAGCAGGGTGAGTGCGCGCTTGAGAAAGAGATCTGCCAGGGCGAACGGGAAGTCCTGATACAGAATCGCGAACGCCAGCGGCAGCGACGCATGATGTCCGATGAGCTCGGCTGGCCACGACGGCGTGCCCTGGTGAAACTGACCAAGGTGCAACGCCGAGACGGCGAAGATCGAAAGAGCGGCGGCCCAGAGCGCTCGACGTGCGCCGGGTTGCCTGCGCGTGACCGCCGCGAGTGGCACGAGCAGGGCGACATAGGTATAGGTCAGCAGCTGCATGCCGGCCGCGGACGGCAGGGGATCGTTTTGTGCGACGGCCTGCCACTGCAGCACGGCGGCGACGGCGCTCACGCCGTACGTGACGCCGATGATCGGTCCCTTGAAGGATCGGCGCGGGTCGTCCCGCTCACCCCGCAGGACTGAATGCACGACGACAGCGGGAAGAAACCCCAGCGCGCTGAAGCCGATCGCGGTGAGAACGGGGAACGGACCGGAAATCCCGAATCGCGGAAGCTCGAACGCAGGCAGGACACAGAGGTTCCACGTCAGGCCGAGCAGCGAGGTGGCGAGCAGCAACGGATCGACGTGGCGCAGTCCGCCTCGGTCAGGCGCCGCCCGGAGCACCATGACGAGGAGCATCGCGTAGAGCGCGAGGCCCGTGCTGAAGCCGATGACGTTGAGCAGTTCGCCCATCGTGCGCCGCTACCGTATGACAGAATGCCACCGCTTCGACAGGGAAACCCGCCAAGTGGCGTCCCCGGCCGTCTGAGCCGTCGCCGGGCCCCCATGGATGGGAGCGCCCCGCCGTTCGTTCCGGCTCTCCGACCGCCCATCGCCGATTCCCGACCGACTGTTTGAGACCGCGCGACAACCGCGCTCAGTCTTCATAGGCTCAGGGTGCACGACGACACCGGAGCCTTCATGACGATTACAGCACGAACGCGAGCCGCCGTCTTTGCCGCCGTCCTTCTGTCCCTGGCGCTCGGCCAGTCAGTCACGCTGGCGCAGGGCGGCGCCTCCATCCAGGGGACGTTGATCGACAGCCTGACAGACGCGCCCATTCCAGCGGCGACAGTGGTGCTCGAGGAACTGGACCGTGAGGTCGTTGCCGGTCAGGACGGCACGTTCACCTTCGAGAACGTGCCTCCCGGCACGTATCACCTTTCCGTGCGTGCCGAGGGATTCTCCTCACGCAGGACGGAGGTCGAGGTCGCTTCCTCTCCCGTCACGATTCGGTTGCTCGTGGACCTCGATCTGCACTTCCAGGAAGTCATGTCGGTGAGCCCCGGTGCCCGGAGCCAGTTCGAGTCGTACCAGCCGACCACCGTGCTCTCGGGACAAGCGCTCGCGCAGCAGCTCGAGATCTCGCTCGGCAGCACGCTCGAGCGCCAGCCTGGCGTCGCCTCTCGCGGTGTCGGTCCGGCGTCGTCGCGGCCCGTGATTCGCGGGCTCGACGGCGACCGGGTGCTCATCCTGCAGGATGGACAGCGCGTCGGCGACCTGTCCAGCCAGTCGGGCGATCACGGCGTCGCGGTCAACCCCGCCGCGGCTCAACGGATAGAGGTCGTCCGCGGGCCCGCGACGCTGCTCTACGGCGCGAACGCGATTGGCGGGCTCGTGAATGTGATCACCGACGAGATACCGACCGAGCCGCAGCAGGGCGTCAGCGGCGATGTCACGATGGACCTCGGTTCGGCCGCGAATGAAGCGGGAACCGCGGCCGACCTGCACGCCGGGAACGGCACGCTCGCGCTTCACGTCGGCGGCGGTGGACGACGAGCCGGCGACGTCTCCACTCCAGAGGGCGACATCGAGAACTCGCAGTCGCGCAGCGCATTCGCGAATGCCGGGCTCTCATGGACAGGAGCGCGTGGCTACGTGGGCGGAAGCTATGGGTACGACGACACGCGCTACGGCATTCCCGTCGTCGAAGAGGGATCGCTGCAGCTGACGCCGAAGCGCCACGCCATCAACATCAGGAGCGGGATTGAGGGAGCAGGTCCGTTCAGCACCCTCCGCGCGACTGTCGGCATTCGCCGATACGAGCACACCGAGTTCGAGGGCGACGAGGTCGGCACCATTTTCAGCAACGACACGAACGAGTTCGAGTTGCTGGCTTCGCACCGGGCAGTCGGCCGGCTCACCGGCAGTGCTGGCGCATGGGCACTGGATCGCGCCTTCGATGCCGAGGGCGCGGAGGCGCTCGCACCGCCAGTCGATCAAACGGGAATCGCGGCCTTCTTCTACGAGGAGCTGACCTGGCCGCATGTGACACTGCAGTTCGGCGGCCGCGTCGATCGCGCGTCGTTTGCTCCCGCAGGAGAGCCGAAGCGGAGCTTCACGAACGGCTCGGGTTCGGTGGGCCTTCTCATCACGCCGCCCGCTGCCAGCGACAGGCTGACGGTCGCGTTGAGTGTTGCCAGAGCCGCGAGGAACCCGGCGCTCGAGGAACTGTTCTTCTTCGGGGAACATCATGGCAACTTCGCCATTGAAGTGGGGAACCCCGATCTGGCGTCGGAGCGAGCCATCGGGTTCGATGCATCGCTTCGGTGGCGTTCGAGCCGGATCTCCGGTGAAGCGACCTACTTCCGGAACGACATCTCCGACTTCATCTTCCGCAACGTGATCCCGGAGGATGAATTCCTGGCGCGTGAAGAAGAATTTGCGGC
>JBFWPD010000232.1:0-6453 GCA_050250175.1 Vicinamibacterales bacterium | reverse complement strand
TAGAACCTGGAACGCCGAAGCCACGCGCGTTCACGCCCTGGGACGGCAGTCCCGTTGACGGCACGCAGCAGATCCGAGGCCTCTACGGCGCGCAGGTGTGGGAGCGGCGCACCATGAGCACGGCCGCTTTCCTGTTGACCGCTCTGGGCTTCACCGAGATTGGCACCGACGGCTCGACAACGCGCTACGGGTTCGAGAACGCGGTTGGTGTACTCGATGTCATCGAGAAGCCTGATGCGGGACCGGGTGCCTGGGGCGGAGGCTGTGTGCACCACCTCGCATGGCGTGTCGCCGACGATGCCGAGCAGATTGCGGTGAGACGGCAGGTGACATCGGCGGGAGGCCAGGCGACCGAAGTGATCGATCGCTTCTGGTTCAAGTCCGTCTACTTCCGCGAGCCTGGCGGAGTGCTCTTCGAGATTGCCACCGACGGACCGGGATTCGCGGCCGACGAAGCGCCGGAACACCTCGGCGAAACGCTCGTGCTCCCGCCCTGGCTCGAGCCTTCCCGGCCTGCGATTGAGCGCGCTCTGCCCCAGCTCGGTCCGCCTTCGAGTTAGACTTCAGCCGGCTACGCTCGCTTCATCCTTCGGTGCAGGAGGCGGAGGCGGGCTGGACACCCTGAACGCGACGCCGAACAGCTCCCATACGGTCAGGAAAAGCGCCGCGAGAATCGGCCCGACGATGAAGCCTGTCGCGCCGAACAGCAACAGTCCGCCCAGGGTCGAGAAGAAAATCAGCAGCTCGTGCATCCGCGTGTCGCGCCCGACGAGCATCGGCCGGAGAAGGTTGTCGACACTCCCGATCACGACGCTGCTGAACAGCGCGAGGCCAAGCGCCCTGCCCCACTGACCCTGTGCGGCAAGAACGATCACCGCCGGCACCCACACGAGCGCACCCCCGACACCCGGGATGATGGAGAGCACCGTCATCACCACGCCCCAGAAGATGGCGCCTTCGATCCCGACTGCCCAGAAGGAGAAGCCACCGAGCAGGCCCTGAATCCCCCCGATCACCAGCGTCGTCTTGAGCGTCGCGCGGGTGACCGAGACGAACTTGTCGAGCATCAGCTCCTTCTCGTCTTCTTTGAGCGGCAGATGGGCCATCGTGCGCTCGAGCAGATGCGGCCCTCCCGTCAGGAAGAAGAACATCGTGTAGAGCAGGACGACGAAGTGGAAGACGAAGAGGACCGTCGCGCGGGTCGTCGCCGAAAGCGCGTCGAAGAGAAACGTCCCGATCCCGCCGATGAGCGCGCCGGCGCGCGTGAGGATCTCATCGCGATACGGTTCGATGTACTCGTAGCCGGGGAGCTCCTGCAGCCACTGGCCGAACTGGCCCGGCGAGTCCATGAACTGCTGCAGTTCCGGCCCGATGGACTCGCTGATCCCGAGCGCCTGGTTCGCTGCGGCGCCAAGCACGGACAGGAGAGGCGCGAAGACCATCGCCAGGAGCAGAAGCAGCGTGATGATCGCGGCAATCCCGGCATGACCGACGACGCGCAGGACGCGGAGATAGCCCGGATACGCGATCGCGGTCAGCACGGCCGCGAGCAGAATCGTCAGGACGAACGGCCAGACCATCGCCAGGAACGCCCCTGTGATGACGACGAGCAGGAGCAGGAGGAACGCGAGGCGGAGATTCGACGGAGGCATCAGTCGGGGTCCTGGCGGATTGTACGGCAGGTCCCGCGGGGTATGCTGACGCCTCCTGTCGTGCTGGAGGGGCCGTGTCCAAGCTGAAACGGAAGGATTACGAGGAACTGCTCGAGCCGCTCAAGCTCGAACTGAACAACCTGGCCCGCTGGTTGAAGAAGAAGGGGCGCCGGATGATCGTGCTCATCGAAGGGCGCGATACGGCAGGCAAGGGCGGCACCGTGCGCGCGATCGCCGAAAGCCTCAATCCGCGCCAGGCGCGAATCGTCGCGCTTCCGTCACCGTCGGAGCGTGAACGGACGCAGTGGTACTTCCAGCGGTACGTGGAGCATCTCCCGTCGGCCGGAGAGCTGGTCCTGTTCGATCGCAGCTGGTACAACCGCGCCGGCGTCGAGAAGGTCATGGGATTCTGCACCAGCGAGGAGCTCGCGCTGTTTCTGAAGCAGGCGCCGATCTTCGAACGGATGCTCGTAGACGACGGGATCCTGATTGCCAAGTACTGGCTCGCGGTCGATCAGGAGCAGCAGGAAGAGCGCTTCGTCGAGCGCGCATCGGATCCGCTCAAGCGCTGGAAGCTCTCGCCCATCGACCTCAAGGCCAGGAACTATTACCGCGAGTACGGCGAGGCACGAGACCGGATGTTCAAGGCGACCCACACCAAGTACGCCCCCTGGTTCGTCGTCGACTTCAACGATCAGCGGCGAGGACGGCTGACCCTCATCCGCCACCTGCTCGACCACGTGCCGGACCCCAAGGTCCCCGATACGCCGATCACGCTGACGCCTCTCAGGGGCAAGCCGAAGCGGGAGCGATATCGCGGACCCGTGAAGCCGATTCCACGGCGCTACTGAGACGCGAGAGAACGCGGTCGAGCCGCCGCGAAGCTGTTACACTGGTCGCATAGAGGCACGAGATCATCTCGGCCAGAGTTGGACGTGCAATGAACTGTTCCCGCTCGAGGCTCCTGACGATTACCGTGGCCAGCGCTCTTGCCGGCTCGGTTCTTCTCTCGGCGCAGGGCCCGCTCACGCTGAACGCGTCGCACGAGGCACGGGCGCTCGCGCCTGGCGAGATCGTCCGCCTTTCCGTTCAGACATCACAGCCCGTCAAGACGATCAGCGGGACGGCATTCGGCCGGCCGATTCAGTTCGTCAGCGATCCGGCTGGCACGGCATGGGACGGTCTCGTCGCCATCGACGTCGAGACCGATCCGGGCCAATACGTCGTTGCGCTCACGGCCGCGACAGCGAGCGGAACCGGCTCGAAGCTCTCGTATCCGCTCCAGGTGCACTCGAAGGCCTTCGAGACGCGGCGCCTCAGAGTGGATCCACGATTCGTCGATCCGCCCAAAGAAGAGATCGCACGCATTCAGGCCGAGACGGCGCTGCAGGCCAAGGTCTTTGCCGTGTTGACGCCGGAACGTCTCTGGACTGGTCCCTTCGTGCGACCGGTCGAAGGAGCTTCGACGGGACGGTACGGCGAGCTCAGCGTGTTCAATGGAGAGCCGAGAAGCCGCCACCGCGGCACCGACTTCCGCGCCGCCCTGGGAACGCCAGTCCGCGCGCCGGCACGCGGACGCGTGGCGCTCGGCCGGGATCTCTACTTCTCCGGCGGCTCAGTGATTCTCGATCACGGCCAGGGCCTCTTTTCGCATCTCGCGCACCTCTCACGGATCGATGTCGAGGAGGGCACGATCGTCGAAGCCGGGCAGGTCGTCGGCCTGGCGGGGGCGACGGGCCGTGTGACGGGTCCGCATCTTCACTGGTCGGCGCGGCTGGGATCGGCCAGCATCGACCCCACTTCCCTGCTGGAAGTCCTCGGACCGGAACCGCCAGCGATCTCGCACTGACGCGAGGCACCGGAGGACCCGAGGACCCTAGGGACTCGAGGTCCTGCGGGTGCTTTGGTGCTCTTGGTGCTCTTCGGTCCTGTGGGCGCTCGGTGCTGGAAGAGGTGCTGACGGTGCTGCGGAGTAGTCGTCAGGTGCTTGTCCTCCTGACTGTGCCTGGTGGACCCAGGCACCTCGAGCACCTGACCTGGCGGACCCAACAGCACCTGAAGGACCAACAGCACCCGGAGCACGCATAGGGACCTCGAGCGAAGATGCGCGGGTGCACACGCGCATCTTCGCTACGTCCGCCTGGAGCCTGAAGCCTGAAACCTGGAGCCTGAAGCCTGTAGCCTGGCTACGCAGCGCCGCGCTACTGCCCCCGCGGCATCACGATCCGTGTGACGGTGATCGTGTCGCCCTCGAGCGTGCCGGTGAGCTGGATGTCGTGCATGGCGTGCACGCGAAGGTCGGCGAAGTCCTGGTTCGCCACGTGAAAGACCTTCTTGTCGGCGCCGTTCACGAACACGAACGTGGCGCCGTTCTTGGCGCTGACACAGCCAGGAATGGAGGCGTCGCCTTCGCGCCCGATCACGCACTCGCGTGCCGTGATGCGTCCGCCGTGCTCGATGTCGCTCGCGTGCATCGCACCGCAATGACTGTCGCTGATGAATCCACTCCAGGTCTGTGCCTGGTTGGACTGAGCAGCGCCCGCACCCGCGAGGCCCGCGACCATTGCGCCGACCGCGGCCAACTGCAGCATTCGTTTCATCATCGCTTGCTCCCTTTTGGAACGTGTTGGCGCGCCAGTTCGAGAAGGCGCGCCAGTCAGCTTACATCCATCAGTCGGGCCGAGCCAATGCTTCGCGGGCCATCCCGCTGGTGCAGCACAGCTCGTGGTGGACACGGAGAACCGCTCAGCGTTTCCGCCCCGGAACAGACCTCCAGAGCTGCAGCGTAACCGTCAAACTGAATCGCCTCCGCAGGTTCTGGAACACGAAGACACGAAGACACGAAGACACGAAGACACGAAGACACGAAGGCACGAAGGCACGAAGGCACGAAACCAGATAGCGCTGGTGGGCTGAGGCCCTTCGAGTCTTCGTGAGGCGTCTTCGTGTCTTCGTGAGGTTCCTTCGTGTCTTCGTGACTAGAATCCAGTCGGTTCATACGGAGTTCGGCTACCATGTTGGCGCCTTGAGCTCCCCTCGATCTCGACGCCGTTTGACAGGGACCCTCGCTTCGCTCGGCATCGTCGCCGTCGCCGCGATGCCGGCCGCCGCACAATCCAGCGGGGGCGCCGGCCAGGTCGTCGTCCGGGCAACCCGCGTCTCAGGACCAATGAACGTCGACGGCCGGCTCGACGAGTCCGTGTACGAGACCGTGCCGCCCATCACCGAGTTCGTCCAGCAGGAGCCGCTCTACGGTGCCCCGGTATCGGAGAGAACCGAAGTGTGGCTCCTCTACGACGACAGCAACATCTACGTCGCCTGCCGATGCTGGCACGACGACCCCGACCGGATTGTCGCCAACGACATGCGGCGTGATGGATCCAGGCAGACCGCCCACGACAACGTCACGCTGACGATCGACCCGTTCCACGATCGACGGAACGGCTATCTGTTCGGGGTCACCGCGGCCGGAGGGCTGCGCGACGGCCAGATCACCGACGAGCGCCCGAACATGAACTGGAACGGGGTGTTCGACGGCAAGGCCACGCGTTTCGAGCAAGGGTGGATGGCGGAAATCGTGATCCCGTTCCGAACCATCCGGTACTCGCCTGCCTCGACGGATACCTGGGGGATCCAGATCCGCCGCTTCATGAGCGGGAGGAACGAGCGTGCGCACCTGACCGAGGTCTCCCAGGGAACCGGCACGGGGGCGGTGAACTACATGTCCCTGGCCGCGACGCTCGCCGGAATCGAGACACCGCCCGCCGCGCTGAACCTCGACATCAAGCCCTACGCCATCTCGAGCGTCACGACCGATCGCGTAGGCCGTCCCCCGACCAGGAACGACGTCACGGGCGACGCCGGCATCGACGTCAAGTACGGCCTGAGTCAGGGCATGACGGCCGACTTCACCTACAACACCGACTTCGCCCAGGTCGAGGCGGACGACGCGCAGGTCAATCTGACCCGTTTCAACCTGTCGTTCCCCGAGAAGCGCGAGTTCTTTCTCGAAGGGAGCGGAACCTTCGCATTCGGTTCGGGGGCGGGTGGCGGCGGGGGGAACAACAACAACGACGTCCCCACGATCTTCTACAGCCGCCGGATTGGCCTGAGCGGCGCGCGCGAGGTCCCGGTCATCGTCGGCGGGCGCCTGACGGGCAAGGTGGGCGCCTGGGGAATCGGTGTCCTGAACATGGAGACCGACGACGAGCCGGTGGCCAATGCGGAGCAGACGAACTTCACGGTCGTGCGGCTGAGGCGCGACATCCTTCGCCGCAGCGCCGTCGGCGCGATCTACACGCGCCGCTCCGTATCGACGGTCTCGTCCGGCGACAACGACGTCTACGGCCTCGATCTCAATCTGGGCTTCTACGAAAACCTGTATGGCTCGGCCTACGTTGCCCAGTCGAAGACGTCGAACCGCGGTGGCGACGACCTGTCATACAGAGGACAGCTGAACTACGCGGGCGACCGATACGGCCTGGCGCTCGATCACGTCGTCGTCCAGCCGAACTTCAACCCGGAGATCGGCTTCCTTCGACGCCAGAACTTCAAGCGCAGTTCGGTCCAGGCGCGCTTCAGTCCACGCACCGCGGGCAATCCCCTCGTTCGCCGGTGGGTCTATCAGGGCAACATCGACTACATCACGGACAACAGCGATCACCTCGAATCGCGCGAGGCGAGCGGGCTCTTCAGAACCGAGTTTCACAACGGCGACCAGGCCGTCGTCGAACACCTGCGCCTCTACGAGTTCCTGCCGGAGCCGTTCGAGATCGCAGACGATGTCCTGATTCCGACCGGC
>JBFWPD010000231.1:0-6459 GCA_050250175.1 Vicinamibacterales bacterium | reverse complement strand
CAACGGCCGAGCCGGCGGCGCTGACCCGCTGGAACGAGACTGGACTGTACGAACAGATCCGCACGGCCCGCCGTGGCGCGCCGCTGTTCGTGCTCCACGACGGTCCGCCTTACGCCAACGGCAAGATCCATATCGGCCACGCGCTCAACAAGGTTCTCAAGGACTTTGTCGTCAAGTCGAAGACGATGGCGGGGTTTGATGCGCCATACGTGCCCGGATACGACTGCCACGGATTGCCGATCGAGCTACAGGTCGATCGCGAGCTCGGGTCGGCAAAGCGCTCGATGTCAACGGCCGACTTCCGTCGCGCGTGCCGTACCTATGCCGAGCGCTTCATCGGCACGATGACCGAGGAGTTTGCACGCCTCGGCGTCCTGGGAGATTGGGCCAGGCCCTATCTGACGATGGCGCCTCCCTATCAGGCGGCGATCGTGCGATCGCTCGGAAGGTTCGTCGAGCAGGGACTCGTCTACAAGGGCAAGAAGCCCGTGCACTGGTGCATCCACTGCCGCACGGCGCTGGCCGAAGCCGAAGTCGAATACGAGGACCACGTCTCGCCATCGATCTATGTCGAGTTCCCATCGACTCCGGATGGCAACGCGGAGCTCGCGAGGCGTGTGCCGTCGCTCGCCGGACGCTCCGTCTCGGCGCTGATCTGGACGACGACGCCGTGGACGATTCCGTCGAACCTTGCGGTCGCGTTTCATCCGGAGCTCGACTACGGTGCGTACGACGTCGAGGGACGCACGGTCATCGTGGCCGAGGGGCTGGTCGAACGGGTGTCCGCGGCAATCGGGAAGCCTTTCGGCTCGCCAGTCGCGCGGATGAAGGGTGAACAGCTCGAGGGAGTCAAGTTCCGTCACCCCTTGTACGAACGCGATTCCGTGGGCGTGCTCGGCGAGTACGTCACGCTCGACGCCGGCACAGGCGTCGTCCATACCGCGCCAGGGCACGGCACCGACGACTTCATGGCGGGCGTGAAGTACGGGCTCGAGATCTACGCGCCGGTCGGTCCCGGCGGACACTTCCTCGAGAACGTCGAACTGTTCGGCGGAATGCGCGTGTTCGACGCCAATCCGAAAGTCCAGGAAGCGCTCGAGGCGCGCGGCCGCCTGTGGCAGAAGTCCACGCTGTCGCACCAGTATCCGCACTGCTGGCGCTGCCACAACCCGGTCATCTTCCTGGCGACGTCGCAGTGGTTCATCCGGATGGACGCGGCGCTCGCGAACGCGGACGGTTCGTCGGGAGAAGGCGGGCAGACGCTGCGCGAAGCCGCGCTCGACGCAGTGGACAACCACGTGCGCTGGATTCCCTCCTGGGGACGCGACCGCATCTACAACATGCTCGCGAACCGGCCCGACTGGTGCATCTCGCGGCAACGCGCCTGGGGCGTACCAATCCCTGCGGTCGACTGCACCAGGTGCGGCGAAGCAGTCCTGACGCAGGCGCTCGTCGGCCGCGCGGCCGCCGTGTTCGAAGTTCATGGCGCGGACGCCTGGTACGAGCGACCCGTCGAGGAATTCCTTCCGCAGGGTCTCGTGTGTCCGTCATGTGGCGGCACCGCGTTCGAACGCGAGCGCGACATTCTCGATGTCTGGTTCGATTCCGGCTCGAGCCATGAAGCGGTACTCCCGTTCCGCTCCGAGCTCAGCTGGCCGGCCGATATGTATCTCGAGGGAAGCGATCAGCATCGCGGGTGGTTCCACAGCTCGCTGCTCGTCGGCCTCGGCACACGGGGACGTCCGCCTTATCGCCAGGTCCTGACGCACGGATTCGTCGTCGACGAAGACGGCCGGAAGATGTCGAAGTCGCTCGGCAACACAGTGGCGCCGCAGGACGTCATCGAGCAGAGCGGCGCGGAGATCCTGCGGCTGTGGGTCGCGATGGTCGACTACCGGGAGGAGATCCGTCTCGGCAAGCAGATCCTCGCGCGCGTCGTCGAAGCGTACCGGAAGATCCGGAACACGATGCGGTATCTCGTCGCGAACCTGTACGACTTCGACCCGGCGAAAGATCGTGTGCCTGTCGAACGGATGGAGGAGGTCGATCGCTTCATCCTCGCACGCTACGCGGCACTTGCCGAGCGCGTCACGACCGCGTACGACGCGTACGACTATCCCCCGATCTTCCACGCGATCAATTCGTTCATGACCGTGGACCTGAGCGCGTTCTACAGCGACATCTCGAAGGATCGGCTGTACACGTTCGGTGCGGGTTCGCGTGAAAGGCGCTCGGCACAGTCGGCCATGTACGTGATGGCGGACGGCTTCACCCGTCTGATGGCGCCGATCCTGCCGGTGACAGCCGACGAGCTGTGGCGCCACCTGCCGGGCTCGAAGGAGGCGTCCGTTCACCTGGCCCGTTTCCCCGGCGGAGACGAGTTGAAGGCCATGGCGAACGATTCCCTGGTCGAACGCTGGAACGGGCTGATGGCCCTTCGTGAGCGGGTGCTCGCGGAGATAGAACCGCTGAGGAAGGACAAGCGCATCGGGAGCTCCCTGCAGGCGCGTGTCGTGCTCTCTGGCAGCGACGCGTCGCTTGGACGGCTGAAAGCGAGCGAAGGCGACCTGCCGATGCTCTTCATCGTCTCGGAGGTCGAGCTGCGGCCCGAGGCAGGCAGCGCGGACGACCAGCAGGACGAACCGCGCGTCGCAATAGAACGGGCTGGTGGCGTGAAGTGCGAGCGCTGCTGGCGGTACGTCGCGTCAGTGTCGGTCGATCCCGCCTGGGCAGGCCTCTGCGGCCGGTGTCAGGATGCCCTGGCGGAGCCTATCCATGGTTGATTGGAGCGGGCGCGGGCGGCTGGAGTTCTGGCTTCCGCTCCTCGTGATTGCGCTCGACCAGGCGACCAAGCTCATGGTGCGGGCGGCTATCCCGCTGTACGAGAGCATCGAAATCATCCCGGGACTTCTCAACTTCACGCACGTGCGGAACACGGGCGCGGCGTTCGGCCTGCTGAACGCCGCGGACATTCCGTACAAGACCGTGCTCATCTCGCTGATCGCCGGCGCCGGATTCGTTGGGATCGCGCTCTACTCGATGACACTGCCGCGCGATCAGGTGATGGCGCGAGCCGGACTCGCGCTCGTCCTGGGTGGCGCCGCCGGCAATCTGATCGATCGAATGATCGAAGGGTCGGTGGTGGACTTCGTGGACGTTTATTGGGGTCAGTATCACTTCTGGGCCTTCAACGTCGCGGACTCGGCGATCACCGTAGGCGTTTCGGTCATGCTATTGGACATGCTGCTGGCAGGTGCCCGTGTATCCAAGGCTGCTTGAGCTCGGACCGTTCACGGTCTACACCTACGGCGTCCTGCTGGCGGCGGCGTATCTGCTGGGCCTCAAGCTCGCAATGTCGCGCGCCAGAGCCAGGGGCCTCGATTCGGCGCGCGTCCTCGATCTCGGCATCTACATCATCGTCAGCGCGCTCGTCGGCGCGAAGCTGCTTCTGCTGCTGACTGACATCCGCACCTATCTGAGCGATCCGCGCGAATTGATGACGCTGGTCCGCGCCGGCGGCGTGTTCTACGGCGGGCTGATTGCCGCTGTCAGCGTTGCGCTCTGGTATATCGGCAAGATCGGCCTTCCGCTCTGGACGACGTGCGACGTCTTCGCGCCAGGCATCGCCCTCGGTCACGTCGTCGGACGCCTCGGCTGCTTCTTCGCCGGATGCTGCTTCGGAACGCCGACGGATGTGCCCTGGGCAGTGACGTTCACCGATCCCTTCGCGGCTGCGAATGTCGGGACGCCACTCCATCAGGCGCTCCATCCGACGCAGCTCTACGAAGCCGGCGCCGAAGCACTGATCCTCGGGTTGCTGCTCGCGACCGAGAAGAAGGGGCGGCCGTTCCCTGGACGGACGTTCTGGCTTTACATGCTGCTCTATGCCGTGTCGCGCTTCGCGATCGAGTTCTTCCGCGGCGACAATCGCGGCATGGTCCTCATGTTCTCGACGAGCCAGTTCATCTCGCTCATCCTGGCGCCGCTTGCCGTCGGCATGCTCGTCTATCTGTCGCGCCAGATGCCGGCCGGCACACCCAGGCGCCGCCGCATGGCGGCCTGATCGAACGTCCCAGCGGGTGGACACGATCCGAATCACAGTCGCCGAAGAGTCTGACGGCACCAGGCTCGACCGATTCCTGACCGCCACGCTCGCCGATCACTCCCGCTCACAGATTCAGCGGCTCATCGAGAACGGCGCCGTCCGCGTGGACGGACGCCCGGCGAAGTCCAATCAGCCCGTCAAGAAGGGCAGCGAGATCGAAGTGGACGTCCACGACCCGGTCGAGACGACAGTTGCTCCCGAGGCGCTCGCGCTGCCCATCGTCTACGAGGATCCGGACATCGTCGTCGTCGACAAGCCCGCGGGCATGGTGGTGCATCCTGCGGCAGGACATCCCAGCGGCACGCTGGTCAACGCGCTCCTGCACCACGTGAAGGACTTGAGCGGCATTGGCGGAGAGAAGCGACCGGGAATTGTCCATCGGCTCGATCGAGGAACGTCGGGATTGATGGTCGTCGCCAAGCACGATTCGTCGCACGAAGAGCTGGCCAGGCAGTTCAGCGATCGTGAAGTCGAGAAGGAATACATCGCCCTCGTCTGGGGGGAGGTGATGGCGGGCCGCCGGATCGACGTCCCGATCGGCCGCGATCCGAAGGATCGAAAGAGGATGTCGGCCAAGGCGCGCCGGAGCCGTGAGGCCGTGACTCGAATCGTGAGAGTCGAGCCGTTCGGCCGGGCGCTGACGCTGGCGCACGTGGCGATCCTGACCGGACGCACGCATCAGATCCGAGTGCACCTCGGCGCGATCGGACATCCCGTCGTCGGTGATGCCGTATACGGCGGCGTCCATCGCCGCGTCCCGGGCGACCTGAGGAGCGTCACGCACCTGCAGCGTCCATTCCTGCATGCCGCCCGGTTGTCCTTCAGCCATCCCGCTGATGGCCGTCGTATGAGCTTCGAGAGTCCACTGCCGCAGGATCTGCAGGAGGTTCTCGACCGTCTCCGTGCGTCACGGACAGGACACCTGATGACTCCGCATTCGTAGCCACAGGCTCGTCTCTATTCCATTTGCGAGTTCCATTCCTAATTCCCAAATTCCCTACTTCCCCACTTCCAAATCCCGAGCTCTCCAATGCCTGTCGTCTTCAAGAGCCGCGTCTTCTCCGTCGTGACCGACCGGATGCAGTTCCCGAATGGATCGACTCACGAGGTCGCGATCGTCCGGCATCGTCCCTCCGTGGTGCTCATCCCACTGCAGGACGATGGCCGAGTCGTTCTGATCAAGCAGTTCCGGCCGAGCGTCGGCCGAGAACTATTCGAACTGCCTGCCGGTGGCGTGGACGAGGGTGAACTTCCGGAAGCGGCGGCGGAACGTGAGTGCGAGGAGGAAACAGGCCTCGTGCCTGGAGCGGTCGAGCGCCTGGGTGGACTCTATCCCGCGCCGGGCTTCTGCGACGAGGAGTTGATCTTCTTCAAGGCGACCGGACTTCATCCGCCCGCGGGCGAGAAGCGCCGGGCAGACGACGACGAGCACATCACGACGAAGGTGATGCCGCTGGAAGAAGCGCGGCAGATGGTGAAGCGCGGGGAGATCGTGGATCTGAAGACCGCTTACGGACTGATGCTGGTCTAGAAGGCGTCGGGCTCAGGACTTAGGGCTCCGGACTACAGGCTTCAGGCTCCGGGCTACAGGCACGTCGCGCTGTTCCGTCGTGGCGCGAATCACTCGGCCTGCAGCTTGGAGCCTGAAGCCCGGAGCCTGGAGCCCTCAGTCCAAGGTCTACGCCGGCGGGCTCGGGTACACTCGCCGCCCTTCGTCGGGCGGACGGCGTGAGACATCCGCGGGCCGGACATCCGTTGAGACGGGCAGGAGGGCCAGAGCGAGCACCTCGTCGATCGTCGAGACGAGATGAACGGTGAGGTCCTTGCGCAACTCCGGCGTCAGGTCCTCGTTCACGTTCTTGGCGTTCTGCCTCGGGAGGATCACCTCCCGGATGCCAAGCCGGCGCGCGGCCAGCACCTTCTCCTTGATCCCGCCGACAGGGAGCACGCGCCCCGACAGCGTGATCTCGCCCGTCATCGCAATGTCGCCCCGCACGGCTCGTCCCGTGAGCTCGGACGCCATGGCCGACGCGATCGTGACGCCGGCCGACGGTCCGTCCTTCGGAATGGCACCGGACGGCACGTGCACGTGCATCTCGGCGTTCTTGAAAAAGTCCGGGTCGATGCCGTACTCGCGGGCGTGAGCCCGGAGCCACGACAACGCCGCCCGCGCCGACTCCTTCATGACCTCGCCGAGCTGACCGGTCAGCGTCAGCGAGCCGGTGCCGGCCATGCGCGATGCCTCGATGAACAGCACGTCGCCACCGACGGGCGTCCACGCGAGACCAATCGCCACGCCCGGGTCCTTGGTGCGCTCTTCCATCTCCTCGTCGAGGAAGCGGGGGGCACCCAGC
>JBFWPD010000230.1:0-6462 GCA_050250175.1 Vicinamibacterales bacterium | reverse complement strand
TTGTGTCCCTCCAGCCTTTCCCGCCACTCCCCCTCCTGCCCGTCCAGCCCTTCCCGCCCTTCCAGCCCCACCCGCCCGTCCTGCCCGCTTTACTGCGTCGCCCGAGCGATGAACGCTTCGATATCAGGCGCGGGACGCGCGCCTGATGTCCGCGCGAGCTCCTTCCCGCCGGAGAACACCGCAAGCGTCGGAATCGAGCGGATGTGGAAGCGTTCGCCGAGATCGGTCAGCACATCCGTGTTGACCTTGACAAGCAGAAGCCGCCCCGCCCCGCGGGCCGCGACCTTCGCGAGCTCGGGCGCCATCGCGTGACAGGGTCCGCACCAGGGCGCCCAGAAGTCGGCGACGACCGGGACGGATGCCTGGGCGACGAGGCGATCGAAGTCCGCGGTGCTTCCAATCTCGGCCGGCTCTGACGGTGCGGGGATTTCCGCTTTGCACCTCCCGCATCGCACGGGTTGACGGAGACGTTCGAAGGCGAGGCGGTTGGTCTGCCCGCATGAAGGACAGGCGACGAGGATGCCGCGATCGTCCAGGGTCAGGGTCATGCCAGCCTCAACCGATACGCTCGGCGAGCAGCGCGACACTCAATGCATAAGCGTGCGCGCAGTTGTACGACAGAATCGCATCATAGTTGTCGTAGACGAGGAACCTCCGCGTCGAGCCAGACACGAGCGACGCCTCGATGTCGGCCGCCGGCAGGAGACTCCCGTCAGCATCCCTGAGACCAAGGCGCCTCCATTCAGAAAGCGGCCGCCGGACGGTCATGTCGCGCTTGGCGCCACAGCTGCCCTCGCGGCGCGCGAGCGCGTCAATCGCCGGGGCCGCCTCGGCGGGCACGACGACATCACGTCCCCAGCGGAAGCCTTTCACCCAGCCATATCCCTTCAGGTAGTTGGCAACCGATGCAAAGATGTCGGCGTGTGACTGCCAGATGTCCCGCCGTCCATCCTCATCGAAATCCACCGCGTACTGCAGGTAGCTCGATGGCATGAACTGCGGCTGCCCCATGGCGCCCGCCCACGATCCCCGCAACCTGGAGAATTCGATGTCCCTGCGCTCCAGGATCTCGAGCGCGTTGAAGAGCTCCTGACGGAAGAACGCCGATCGCCGGGGATCCCAGGCGAGTGTCGCCAGTGCCGCGACGGTCGGCCGTGTCCCCGTGAAGCGCCCGAAGTTCGACTCCACGCCCCAGATGGCGACGATGATCGAGGCCGGCACTCCGTACGCGTCGGCGACACGGTTGAGCACGGCGCGATGACGCTCGCGCATCTGCCGTCCGGCGCGCACGACCGATGACGTGACGCGGCGATTGATGTAGGTCTCGAGCGGCAGGACGGCTTCGGCCTGATTGCGGTCCCGCTCGATGACGACCGGCATCGGTTCGTCGATGTCGAGCGCCTGGTCGATGATCGACTGGCTGATGCCGCGCGTCTGCGCTTCGACGCGGACGGCGTCGAGCCATTCCGCGAAGGGAACCTGCTCCGGCGGTGGGGACGGCGGCGGGTCCTGCGCGCTGCGAACACCCGCCGACGTCGTCAGCAGAGCGAGCGCGACGAGCAGCGCCGCGGCGCGAGACTTCACCCCGGCAGTGTACAACGGAGAAAGCAGCCTTCAGGCTACAGGGTTGAGCCCTCGATCAGTCACGGCCTGCTGTTCGAGCGCGCCAATGAGCTGGGACGCTTCGACGGCGACACGGCGTCGCGCGGCCTCGGCCGCGTCGAGACGCGACTCCGCCCCCACACGTTCCAGGACGGCTGCCGCTTCGAAGAGCCCGCGCGCCGACAGGTTTGCCGCGGCGCCCTTCAGGGTGTGGGCGGCCGAACGGATGGCTTCGCCGTCGCGGCTGTCGACTGCGAGCTTGATCGCGTGCAGCTGCGCCGGGCAGTCGAGGATAAAGGCGCGTACGGCATCCGAGAGCAGGGCCTCGTCGCCGCCCACGCGCGTGAGTGCCTCGCCGCGATCCATGATCGGCACCGAATGGGGCTCCGCCGCCTCGGTCCGCGACGCCTGCAGTGCCGCGGGCGTCTCAGCAGGCTTCTCGATCGCGGAGAAGAGCGCCGCCGGATCGATCGGCTTCGAGACGTAGCCGTCCATGCCGGCTGCGAGACAACGCTCACGATCGCCGCGCATCGCGTGCGCCGTCATCGCGATGATGCGGAGATGCCCGCCGCGTGCGGCCTCACGCGTGCGGATCGCCTGCGTCGCTTCCAGGCCCCCCATCTCGGGCATCTGCAGGTCCATCAGCGCCAGGTCGAACGTGTCCTTCTCGACGGCCTCGACGGCCTTTCTGCCGTTGTCGACGACGGTCACGTCGTGCCCGCGCCGCGTGAGCAGTCCCACCGCGACCTTCTGATTCACGATGTTGTCTTCGGCCAGCAGGATCCTGAGTCCCTTCGCCGGCGGAGGAGCAGACGCCGTCGCCGGCCGTGATGCAGCGCGTCGCTGCGCCGCCGTCGTCGCGGCGGAAGCTGGGGACGCTGGCGCAGACGATGAGGCCTGCGGCGAACGGGCGAGCACCCTGATGATGGCGTCGCGCAGGTCGTCTCCCGAGACCGGCTTGGTCAGCGACTCGCTTATTCGCAGATCGCGGCAGCGCTTGGCGTCACCCGGTCCGCTGGCCGACGTCAGCATCATGATCGACGCCCCTGAAAGCTCGGGGCGCGCCATGATCCGCTCGGCCACGGCGAATCCGTCCTGATTCGGCATCTGCGCATCCAGCAGAATCAACCTGAACGCCTGGCCGCTCTGCGCCGCCGCCGTGAGCAGCGCGAGAGCGTCTTCGCCATGGCCGGCTGCAGTGGGGGACATTCCAAGCCGCTTGATCTGCTCGACCAGGATTCGGCGGTTGATCGCGTTGTCGTCGACCACGAGCACCGGCGTGTTCGCAACGCCGACCGTCTGGGCCGGACCTGCCGGAGCATCGGCAAGGTCGAAGCTGGCGGTGAAGTGGAAGGCACTGCCCTTGCCGAGTGCGCTCTCGAGCCAGATGCGCCCTCCCATCAACTGCACGAGCGTCGCGGAGATCGCAAGGCCCAGCCCGGTGCCTCCGAAGCGCCGCGTCGTCGATCCGTCGGCCTGCTTGAACGCGTGGAAGATCTGGTCGTGGTGCTCCGGCGCGACGCCGATGCCCGTGTCGGTCACGGTGAAGTGGAGGCGGGTGCAGTCGGGCTGCGCCGCATCCTGGCGGATGGACAGCAGCACGTGTCCGCGCTCGGTGAACTTGATGGCGTTGCCGATCAGGTTCGAGATCACCTGCTGCAACCGGACCGGGTCGCCGACGATCGCCGCCGGAACCGCATCGTCGATGTCGCAGATGAACTCGAGCCCCTTCTGGTGGGCCCTGAACGCCGGCGCCTTGACCATCGTGCGCACGAGGTCGCGAAGCGAGAAGGGAACGGCTTCGAGCTCCAGCTTGCGCGACTCGATCTTCGAGAAGTCGAGGATGTCGTTGAGGATCCCGAGCAGCGACTCGGCCGACGACTTCACCGTGCTCAGGCACTCATTCTGATCGGGAGTGAGCTCGGTCCCCAGCACGAGCTCCGTCATGCCGATGATGCCGTTCATCGGCGTCCGGATCTCGTGGCTCATGTTCGCCAGGAACTCGCTCTTCGAACGGCTGGCGTCCATCGCCTTGTCGCGCGCGACGGTCAATTCTGCGTTCAGGGCCGTCAGCTGGCTCGTCCGGGCTTCCACGGTCCGTTCGAGCTCCTGCTGATGCTGCATGAGCTGCACGTCCCGCTGCTGGATTTCGCCCAGCATCTCGTTGAAGTCGGAGACCAGGCCCCCGATCTCGTCGTTGCCTCCAGGAGCGGCGCGGAGATCGTAGCGGCGGTCGCGAGACACCTGCCGTGTGATCTCGGCCAGGCGTTCGAGGGGCGCCGAGATGATCCGCTGCAGTCTGGACGCAATCAGCAGCGACACGAAGAAGCTCCCCACCAGGACTGCCGCGATGGTTCGTCCAAACGCGGAGACGCGCTGCACGAGCTCGTCGAGCTGGGTGTGGATCTGCACCGTCCCGATGACTTCGCCGCTCAGGACAATCGGCCGTCCGACTGTGAGCCCGGTGAGATTGAACTCGTGCCACGCCGACGTTCCGCCTGCCGCGGCCGTCTTCGACATCAGCTCCAGGACGTCGTCGCCAGCCTCGCTGCCAGGCCGGTTGTAGAGTGCGAAGATCTCGCCGTCAGGCAGGCGGATCGTCGCCGCGACGATGTGTTCGTTGGCGGCCAGGCCGCGCAGGATGTCGTAGGCCGCGTTGGCGTCGCCGAAGGCCACGGCGGCAGTGGAGTTTGTGCCGACGACGTCGGCGAGCATGCCGGTATCGCGCTCCATCCGTCGGGCGGAGCTCGACAGGTCCCAGCCGAGGAGCACCAGGCACGCGAGCGCAACGGCGACGCCTCCGGCGGCGACACCGATCGCGGTCAGCTTTTTCGCGAGCGACAGCCCCTCGAACCAGGCGGCGACTCTAGCGCGCACGTTCGGTCTCCGAGGCCCGGGCATGGATGGGTTCGGGGAACTGCCCTGCGAGTGGTGCAGAAGTGCGCACAGGGAAACGAGACCCGAACGGCCGTGCGAAGGTCATCACTCGTCATATCGGACGACACGGCCAATGCCTTGTGGCACGTGATCAAACAGGTCCATGCCCATAGTGATTGTGCGCATGCGCACAGGACTGAGTGGCAGCTATCATCGTTTTCGTGCGCGTGCTCATCATCGAGGACGATCAGGCCATCGCGGACTTCGTCGCTCGCGGGCTGCGAGAGGGCGGGTTCGCGGTCGACTGGGCACCCGCCGGCGACGAAGGGCTGGCCGCAGCCCTCGAGCGCCCCTACGACGCCGCGATCGTCGACCTCATGCTGCCGGGACGTGACGGCCTATCGATCATCGACGAGCTGCGCCGCAAGGGGGTGACGACGCCCGTCCTGATCCTGAGCGCCCGCCGTTCCGTGGACGACCGGGTGCAGGGCCTGCAGGCTGGCGGCGACGACTACCTGACGAAGCCTTTCGCGTTCGCCGAGCTGCTCGCCAGGGTCCAGGCGCTAGTCCGGCGGTCGACGCGCGCTGCGGAGCCGACGTCGCTCACGGTTGGGGATCTGACGCTCGACCTTCTGTCGCGCAAAGTGGCGCGAGGCTCGACGCCGATCGATTTGCGTCCACGCGAGTTCGCGCTCCTCGAGTACCTGATGCGGAACGCCGGCAAGGTCGTCTCGAAGACGATGATCCTGTCCCACGTGTGGGAGTACAACTTCGATCCGCAGACCAACGTGGTGGATGTGCTCGTCAGCCGGCTGCGCGACAGGATCGATCGTCCGTTCGAGACGAAGCGGCTTCACACCGTGCGTGGCGTGGGCTATGTCCTCCGGTGAACGCCGCTTCGGACTCCGGCTGGCGTTCTGGTACGCGTGTCTCTTCGTCGCGGGTTCGGTCGTTGTCGCGGTCCTCGCATACTTCCTGACCGCCGCGTCGCTTGCCGAGCGCGATCAGCAGATCCTCCAGTCCAAGCTCGGAGAGTACGCCACGGTCTATCAACGGGGAGGGACACGCGCCCTCGCCGAAGCCGTCCGCGTCGAACAGCTGACGGCGCCTGAGCGTCTGTTCGTGCGAATCGTCGATCGCGGCTCAGAGACGCTGGTGCTCAGCAACGCCGAGGGGTGGGATCCGGCGACACTGGAGACCGCGTCGGTACGCCTGTCGGACGGCGCGCTCGTGCAGGTCGGAAAGAGCACGGAAGCGCGTATGGATCTCCTGGGGCGATTTCGAGTCGCACTCACGCTCGTCACTCTTGCGCTCGTCGGGATCGCGCTCACCGGTGGCTGGCTCGCGACACAAGCGGCGTTGCAGCCGATTCGCAGACTGTCGGACGCTGTACAGCGGATCGTTCGGACGGGTCGCACGGAGGAGCGCGTTCCCGTCGCTCCGGCCGGGGACGCGATTCACGAGCTGACGGTGTCGTTCAACAGCATGCTCGATCGCATCGAAGGCCTGGTCACCGGCATGCGCGGCGCGCTCGACGGTGTCTCACACGACCTTCGAACGCCGCTGACTCACCTGCGGGGCTCCGCCGAGGTGGCGCTCGCCGGTGCCCCCGATCCGGAGCGGTATCGCGAAGCGTTGGCGGACTGTGTCGAGGAAGCCGATCGCGTCATCGTGATGCTCAATACGCTCCTGGACATCTCCGAGGCCGAGAGCGGCGCGATGCCGCTCAAGCAGGAGGCCGTGAATCTCGGGGACGTCATCGAACGAGCGGTGGACCTGTATCGCGATGTCGCCGAGGCCAGCGACATGCAGCTGACGATCGAGCGCAAGGACGAGGCGGTTGTACTGGGGGATCGCGTCCGCCTCGAGCAGGCGGCCGCGAATCTGATCGACAACGCCGTCAAGTACACGAACCATGGCGGGCGGATTGCGGCGAGCGTCGTCCGGGAAGGGCAGCGCGCGATGCTGACGGTGACCGATACC
>JBFWPD010000229.1:0-6548 GCA_050250175.1 Vicinamibacterales bacterium | reverse complement strand
TTCTACGATCGAGCCATCGCCGCAGGCATGCCGGTGCAGGCGCTCGAGACGATCGAGTATCAGATCTCGCGATTCGACGGGATGACGGACGCCGAGCAGGATCAGATGCTCGCGTCGACTCTCAAGGAGCTCGACACGCAGAAGGCTGCCGTCACCGACATCGCGAACGCATGGAAGACGGGAGACGTGGCCACGATTGAACGTCTGGTCCTGCAGGACCTCAAGAGCGAGGCACGACTCTACGAACGGCTGCTGGTCGAGCGCAACCGGAACTGGCTGCCCGTCCTCGAAGGCTTGACCGTGAGGCCCGGTCGCGCGTTTGTCGTTGTGGGTGCCGCCCATCTCGTCGGGCCCGACGGGCTGATTGAGATGCTTCGGGCGCGCGGTTACACCGTCGAACAGTTGTAGCGCCGATGAGCAGTCCGCTGGGCGGTGTGTCCATCGTGGTCGCAGGCGCGGGACTGGCAGGACTCACTGCCGCCCGCGACCTGACCGGCATGGGCGCCACCGTGGTCGTTCTGGACGCGCGCGAGCGCGTGGGCGGACGCGTCGCAACGGTGCGCGACGGATTCGTCGGGGGTCAGCACGCGGAGGCTGGCGCGGACTTCATCGACGACGAGCATTCGGCGATGCGAGCGCTGACCGAGGACCTGCAGCTGAAGCTCGTTCGCGTGCTGCGAGGCGGATGGGGTTTCGTGACGACCGATCGGAACGGGCGCGTCCGGATCGATCGCCAGGGGGTCGCCAAACGGTGGTCGAGGCTCGGCAGGAGTCTGTCCGGCCTTGCCGAACGATCACGTCTCGCCGAGGGGCGCTGGGATTCTCCTATCGTGGCGGACGTCGCGCGGCGGTCGGTCGCGGAGTGGCTGTCCGAGACGGGCGCGGACAATGAGCTCCGACAGACCGCCGCCGGTCTTGCCGGGTTCTTCCTGGCGGATCCAGACGACCTGTCGCTTGTCGACCTTCTCGACCAGATGTCAGACGACGGTCCACCCGTTCCGCGCGCCATCTACCGGATCGAGGGCGGTAACGATCGTCTTCCCGCTGCGTTGGCGGCGGCGCTTGGCGATCGGGTGCGCTTGAATGCCGAGCTGATCGCGGTGTCCCATCGCGGCCGCAGCGTCAGGGCGAGCGTCAGACGCGGACGTGAGACATCCCAGGTCACGGGCGACTACTTCGTGTTCGCGATCCCGGCCACGCTCCTGCGCAGGGTGCCCATCACCCCTGCACTCCCTGCCGCGCAGCACGACGCCTTCAACGCGCTCCGCTATGGGCGCGTGACGCGGTCGCTGCTGCAGTTCTCGCACAGATTCTGGCGGGCCCCTGGACGGCAGCGGGCGTTTGGATCCGATCAACCCTTCGGGGCGGTGTGGGACGGCAATGAAGAACAGCGTGGAAAGCCGGGGATCCTTTCGCTGACGGCGGCAGGCCGGGCAGCCGACTCCACGCGCGAGGCCGTCGCGTCAAGCGGTCCCGACATGCTGGTGCAGTGGCTCGACTGGCTGGGTTCGGGCCGCGCGACCCTCGGCGTCGTCAGGCAGATCAACTGGGACGCCGACCCGTGGGCTCGTGGCGGCTACGCCTACCTCGATCCCGCATTCCCGCCTGAGCTGCACCCGTGGCTCGCACGGCCCTGCGGCCGTCTGTTCTTTGCCGGGGAACACACGAGCCTGAACTGGCGCGGCTACATGAACGGCGCGGTCGAGAGCGGACATCGTGTCGCCGCCGAGATCGAGGCCGTGCACCGCTCAGGCGCTCTCGTCGATCGGCGCTAGCTTCACTTCCTGCACCATCGCGCGTCCGCGCGAGATTGCCGCGACACCGCCCAGCACCATCGCGACGCCGATCCACTGAATCCTCGACAATCGTTCGGCAAAGAAGAGCACGCCCCACATCAGCGCAAAGACCGGCTGCAACAGAAGCATGATCGACGTCTCGAGTGCCGGCAGGCGCGGCAGCGCCGTGGCGATCAGCATCCAGCCGGCCACCTGCGACACAAGGGCCAGGATCACCAGCCAGCCATGCGCGGGCCAGTGCGGGGCGAACGCAAAGCGCGGGTCGAACGGCGAGACGAGAAACGCTCCGAGAAGGGTCCCTATCGTAGCGTCGAGCAACGCACCCGAAACGGGCGCCAGCGACCGGTTCGCCTGACGGAAGACGATCAGGAACATGGCATAGCAGGCGGCTGCCAGCACGCCGTACACCGCCCCGGCGAGAGGAGCGGTTCCGTAGGCATCCGGCCGTGCGAGACCCGACGTCAGGAGCAGCCCGACGGCGACTCCCGCCATCAGAATCCAGACCTGCCGCGCCGGCCGCTCGCCATGAAGCGCCCACGCGCCCAGGGCGACGAACACGAACTGAGCGTTGGCCACCACGGTGGCGAGACCGACGCCGATCAGATCAATCGACTCGTGCCAGAACGCGAGGTCGAGAGCGAGACACACGCCCGCCGCAACGGCCACGCTGCGAACGCCCGGCGATCGTCGATCGTTGCCGCGCACGCGCAGCCAGAGAATCAGAAGGACCGGCACGGCGTAGGCGGCGCGATAGAACGCCGCCGTCACAGGTGAGACTCCGGCCAGCCGGACGAAGACGGCGGAGAACGAGATGCCCATGACACCGGCCAGGGCTGTGAGGTGGAGCACGACTCCATCCTATTGAAGATTGAAGACTGAAGAGTGAAGATTGGAGATTCGAATCACTTCACGGACGGCGGGTACAATGGCTTTCATGCACACGAACCCGTCTGACGATCAGATCCGCCGGCTGCTGTCCGAAGCGAACACCATTGCCATGGTCGGTGCGTCTTCGAATCCGGAGAGACCGTCATACAACATCATGCGGCGTCTCCAGCAGGCCGGCTACAAGGTGATTCCGATCAACCCACGCGAAACCGACGTCCTCGGCGAGCGCGCGTACGCCGCATTGGCCGACGTTCCGGCGGCTGTGGACATCGTGAACGTCTTTCGACGATCCGAAGACACGCCCCCGATTGCCGATGAAGCAGTGTCCATCGGCGCCAAGGCGCTGTGGCTGCAGAGCGGCATCTCCAGCGAGGACGCCGCCGCGCGGGCGACGACCGGGGGCCTGATCGTCGTGATGAATTCCTGCATCGCGACCGAGATGGTCGTGCTTGGCGTCAGAAGAAATTGAAGATTGAAGATTTAAGAATGAAGATTGGGGTCACGCTGCGCATTACTGCTGACCGCCAGAGCGATTCTGCGTAATTCGGCCGTCTACATCCAGCCTGCAATGTGCACGGCGTACTGCCGTGAACGAGCGGACAGAAGCACTCAAGGCGAGGACCAAACGGTTTGCGCTGGATGTCCTCGGGCTGGTGACAGCGCTGCCGCACACCGACGAAGCGCGAGTCATCGGCCGTCAGGTGCTGCGGTCTGCAACCGGAGTTGCCTCCAACTATCGGGCGGCGTGTCGTGCCCGATCCCGCGCGGAATTCGCCGCGCGCATCGGGATCGCACTGGAGGAAGCAGACGAATCGTCGTTGTGGCTGGAGCTATTGCTCGAAGGCGGGATTGCTCGAACGACCGACGCGGTTCGACTGCTTGGCGAGAGCGATCAACTCACCGCGATCTTCGCGAAGTCCAGAATCACCACGCTTCAGGCTCTCGACCGGCTGCCGCAGGACGCCGGGCGCCCGTCTCGTCTTCGTGACCGGGGTTCGTAGAGGGCCCGTCAGTGTGACACCAATCTTCACTCTTCACTCTTCAATCTTCACTGATTGGAGATTTCCCCCTCGAGCCTGGTGACCAGCCGATCCAGCTGCTCGACCACCGCCCGCACCGGCTCGGGCGTGCTCAGGTCAATGCCGGCACGCTGCAGCAGGACCATCGGATGATCGCTTCCGCCGGCCTCGAGCAGCTGGATGTATCTCGACACGGCATCGGCACGCTCGGCCGCTGACCCGCTGGTGATCTGCCGCATGAGCTGGGCGCTCGAGGCGTAACAGGTAGCGTACTGGTACACGTAGTACGGCGTGCCGAAGAAATGCGGAATCCTCGCCCAGGTCACCCCCGCCTGCTCGTCGTAGTCGAGCGAGTCGCCGTAGTAGGACTGAAGCAGATCGACATAGATGTCCGCGAGGACATCGGCCGTGATGGGCTGACCGGCCTCGACACGCCGGTGAGCCTGAAGCTCGTAGTCAGCGAAGAGCACCTGCGTATAGAACGTGCCGACGATGCCGTCGATGGCGTGCTGGAGGAGCACGATCCGCTCCTGTTCGTCGGTCGACCGATCGAGCATGAACTCGAGAAACAGCGCTTCGCTCAGCGTCGAGGGCACTTCGGCCACGAAGATGGTGTACCCGGCATACACGAACGGCTGCTTCGCGTGCGCGAGCACGGTGTGCATCGAGTGGCCCATCTCGTGCGCCAGCGTGAACACGGCATCGAGCGTGTCGTTGTAGTTCAGCAGCATGTACGGCTGCACGCCATAGACGGGCGCCGAGTACGCACCGCTTCTCTTCCCCGGGTTCTCGTAGACGTCCAGACAGTGGCCATTAAGAATCGACCGCATCTGCTCCTGGTACGCACTGCCGAGCCGCGAGACCGACGCCGGCAGCCACTCGAGCGCCTGGCCGTAGGGATACTTCCGGTCGAACTCAACGAGGGGAATGGCGGTGTCGTACGCGTGGTACGTCTCGAGCCCGAGGATCTTCCGGCGCGCCCGGTGATACCGGCGCAACGGCTCCGTCCCCGCCCTGGTCTCCGCGATGAGGTTCGTCACCACCGCGGGTGGAATGTTGTTCCCATGCAGCGCCGCATCGAGCGCCGTCGGATACGCGCGGGCCTGTGCATAGAACCAGTCGCGCTGGAGCACGCCGTTGTAGAGCGAGGCGTACGTGTTGACCGACGCCTCGTACACCGAATGAAAGGCCTTGAACGCCGCCGCCCGGTCCTCCTGGCTGCGGTTGGTCGCCAGAAGCGCCCGATACTGCCCGTACGACAGCGTCACTTCGGCGCCGCTCGGAAGCGTCACCGTCGGGTGCTTCAGGTCCGCGGTCGAGAGTGCCGCGTAGGAATCGTTCGCCGCGGACGCATAGCGGCTCGACAACGACAGCAGCCGCTCGCCCTTGTCGTCGAGGACGTGTTCCTGCTGCCGGTAGAGATCCTCGATCGCGAACCGGTAGACGGCGAGCGCGTCGTCCTTGTCCATCCAGGCCCGGACCCTCTCGAGAGGAATCGTCAGGAGCTCCGGGTCGAACCACGCCGAGGCCTGGGCCGCTTTCGCAAAGAGAATCTGGACCTGCTGCCGCTTCGCGTTGATCTGATTGTCTCGCTGGTCTTCGTCGTACCGGAGCGACGCGAAGTACCAGACCTTGTAGCCAATCTGCCCGATGTCGTCGCGCAGAGACAGCGCCTCGAGCACGCGATCGCCCCCCGTCGAGAGCGTTCCCTCGAGCCTTGCGAACCGGTCGATGAGCACTTCCAGCTCGCGAAAGGCGCTGTCCCAGGCTTTCCACGAGCGGAAAATCCTGCCGAGGTCCCATTTGTACCGGTCGTCGATCTGATTGCGTTCGAGAGGCGAAGCAGGGGCGGGAGCGAACGATGCGGCCTGAGAGTCCATTTCGACGATCATACTTCGGCGGGTCGGGACGCCATGGGCGCGCCCGGGAACGCAGCACGCAGTTCAGCCCGCGTGACGTCTCTCCAGCACCCTGGCGGCAGACTTCCCAGCGTCAATCCTCCAAGCTGGACACGCTTCAGACGGGTCACCTCATGACCGGCCGTCTCACACATGCGGCGGATCTCGCGATTCCTGCCCTCGTGCAGCTCGACGATGAGGCGTGATTCGCGACCCGACGCCTTGTCGATGGTCACACGCTGAGCCCGGAGCAGTTCAGATCTCGACCGGACTCCCGCCAGCAGCATCGCCACAGCCCCAGGAGTGACGCGTCCCCGTACCGTCACCACGTAGACTCGTGGAACGCCATTCAGCGGGTCGGTGATCCAGTCTGCAAGCCGGGTATCCGATGTCAGCAGCAGCAGCCCCGTTGTCGCCAGATCGAGGCGGCCCACGGCAACGAGGCTTCGAGCGTCTTCTCCGAGATCATCGAAGACCGTCGGTCTGCCTTGCGGATCACGGCGGGTCGTGACCACTCCCCGCGGCTTGTTCAGGAGAACGGTGCGCCACGACGCCCTTGCCACGCGCGTCCCGTCGACCCGGATGCGGGCGCGCTCCGGGACCACCGGATGCGCGATGTCCCTGACGATCGTCCCGTCGACAGAGACCCGTCCCTCCCGAATCGCAATCGTCGATTCGGATCGGGACAGGACACCCAGCTTGGAAAGGGCGCGGCCGAGTGGAACAGTCCCGCGCACGGGAGCCGCCTCAGGAGACTCCGAGGACCGGATGCGGCGTGTAAGGCTCTTCGAGCGCCTTGATGTCGTCCGCAGACAGACTCACATCGACCGCGGCAATGGCTTCGTCCAGCTGAGGCAGCTTCGAGGCTCCAACGATGGGCGCCGTGACTCCCGGCCTGGACAGCAGCCAGGCGAGAGCTGCCTGCGCCCGGCTCACACCGAGACGCA
>JBFWPD010000228.1:0-6559 GCA_050250175.1 Vicinamibacterales bacterium | reverse complement strand
CGAAGAGCTCGCCGAACATGTCCGGCCCCTCGGCAGGGACCAGCTTCTTCGGGAACTTCACGACGACATCGGGCGTGATCTGCCAGGCATTCGTATCCGCGAACTGCCGGGCGGGGGGCATGTCGGCCGGATTGCCGAGCGGCGCTCCACTGTCAATCCAGCTGACGATCGTGTTGATCTCTTCATCCGACAACGACGGATCGTCCTTGAACGACTGAATCCCAACGGTCTTGTCGATATGCCACGGTGGCATCTCGCGAGACGACACGCGTGCCCGAATCGACCGGGCCCACGGACGGACTTCCTCGTAGGTCATCAGCGACATCGGGGCAATCTCACCGGCCCGATGGCACTTCTGACAGGAGCGCTGGAGAATCGGCATCACGTCCTTCGCGAACGTGGGAGCTGCTTCCGGCGTCTGCGCGCTCACGACGCTGGGTGCAATTGCAAGCGCTCCCATCGCAGCCAGCGCACGAACTTGAGCGAACCTACTCATCCTCAACCTCACTTTCGCCAAATGGGTGACCGTGAAGAGAGGTTGCACGTGCCGTGCCATGCGAATGAAGCTCCACCACGGCTTCCAGCGTGAACGCACTTGAAGCAGCGATTGCTGCCGATTTTTGGCCAAAAACACTCAGATTTTCGGCCCTTGCTTTTTTCACCAGTTTGATTCCGGGCTCCCGCAATCATTCACAGTGAAACGATGATTTCATAATGAAATATCGCTGTCCAGGCGTCCACCAGGCAGGTCAGCTGATGCCGGCCACGCACATCCGTCTCGAGCGCGCGCTGCTAGAAACTGCCGAGCAGTCGCGGTCCGTCGGCATCACGGAAGGCGGCCAGAGCCGCTGACCGCCCCGCGTCCGCCCTCGATTGAAGGGCTTGAAAGGCAGGGTCGCTTCGCAGGTGGTCGAACTGAGGACTGCGTGCCAACGTCGATGCAGGCATGTAGCCTTTGGCCACGGCGCGTTCCATGTACGCGAGGGCTGTCGAGGAGTCGCCCGCGTCACAGAGAAGCCAGCCTTGCAGGAACATGGCCTCGGGATCGTCCGTGATCTTCACGGTCGTCATGCCGGCAATCAATTCGAGCATCCGGGCTGGCCGCCGATCGAGCCATGCCAGCAGGAGCTCGGTCCACGTCTGGAACAGCGGGAAGGAAGCTTCGGGCGAGGTGCGCATTTCCGCGACAGCCGCGCGGGCCTCGTCCCGCCGCCCGGTCAAGCCATAGCTCCACACGGCGCTGCCTGCGTCGAGGTGGGGGCGCTCGATGGTCAACAGGCGATCGAACGCTCCCGTCATCAGGAGGGTCTGATGGTGGCTGGTGGGAACGTTCGGATCGAGACGTCGGGCCTCGGCGTGCGCGGCCAGCGACTCCTCATAGAGACCGCAGTACCGGCAGGCCTGTACCAGGCCCGCGAACAGCTCCGGATCGTTGCCGTGCCGATTGGCTTCCGTCGCAAGGCGCACAAGCGCACTCTGCGACCGTCCCAGGTCACCCTCGAGAGTCGCGTAGAACTTGTGGGCGATCGCGAGTCTGGAATCGAGTGCCAACGCGCGCCGGAACGCTTCCTCCGCTTCGCGCTCGCTATCCCCTCGCGCGTCGATGTACTTGCCGATCACTCTGTGGGAGCGGCCAAGGTGTGCCCACGCCGGTGCAAACGTGGGATCGAGGCTCAGGCAACGCAGGTAGAGCTCGCGCGCCTCGACGATCCCGGCCAGCGAGCGGGCAAGCCCGTTCGCCCGGAGGTAGAGCTCATAGGCCTGCGCATCGCGTGGAACGTCCGGCGGCGGCGTTGCGGCGCGGCGCCCGAGCGGAAGCAACAGCGCCTCGACGACACGCCGGGCAATGTCGTCCTGCAGAACGAAAAGGTCGCCAAGCGACGACTGGATGGTGTGCGAGGCGAGCAGCGTGCCCTCGTGCGCGTCGACGAGCTGCACGGCAGCTCGCAACTGGTCGCCCGACCGCAGGATCGTTCCGGTGACGACGCGATCGACATCCGCCTTGGCAGAGAGCGCCTTCAGATCGGGAGCGTCATCCGCGAACCGCGCTGCCGTCGCGCTCGAACGCACGATCAGGGAATGCGTGCGGGACAGTGACGTCGCGATGGCGTCGGGCAGGCTGAACGCCAGGAAGTCCGTCTCGGGATCCGCGCGCAGGATCCGGAATGGCAACACGACGAGACGCACGAGCGTCTGAGCGAGCGCTCGCGTGTCGCTGCCATCCGCCTGCGTGACACGCCGCAGGGCCTCGGCCATCGCTTCGGCAGACGCCGGTCGATCCGCGGGCCGCTTGGACAGGCCCGACCGGATCACGCGATCGACGGCCGCCACGGCGGGCGATCCGATGAGCGCGGGCGGCTGCTCGTGCACCGTACGGTGGAGGATGTCCAGAACCGTGGCGCCCTCGAACGCCGGACGGCCCGCCAGCATTTCGAAGAGGACGGCTGCCGTCGCAAACAGGTCGCAGCGGGAGTCCACTGGCTCGCCAGTGACCTGCTCTGGCGCCATGTATCGAGGTGTGCCGACGACGATGCCGGTCGCGGTCAGTCCAGTCATGGACCCCAGCCTTGGTTCCAGTTCCGGGCGGGCCAGGCCGAAGTCGAGCAGTTTCACTCCACGCGGCGTGATGAACACATTGGCCGGCTTGAGATCGCGATGGATGAGCCCTCGCGCGTGGAGTGCCGCAAGCGCGTCGAGCATCTGGAGAGCGATCGGGAGAACCTCGGACACGCTGAGTGGCCCGGCTTTCAACCGCTCGGCCAGTGACTGCCCCTCGAGGAGCTCCATCGCGATGTAGAGCGTGCCGGCGTCTTCTCCGATCTCGTAGATCTGGCAGATGTGCGGATGATTGACGCTCGCGGCCGTCCTGGCTTCCCGCCAGAACCGCTGGCGCGCGGTGTCGTCCTTCACGCCCGCGAGGGCGGACATCGTCTTGACGGCGACTGCCCGGCCCAGCCGCTCGTCGCGTGCCTCATACACCACCCCCATCCCGCCCTCGCCGAGCTTGCGTGCGATCGAGTAGTGGCCTATTCGGGCCGGCTGCGTGTGTGCGGCGGTTTTCGGCTGGGCAACTGGCGACGACTCCGGCGCAGGCGTATCCCCCACAATCCACCCGTACAGGGCGCGGAGCCATGGACGGGATGCGGACGTCGGCATGTCGGCCACGAAAACATCATACCGGGCGGCGTCGAGCCTTGCTGCCCGTGTTCACAACCGCATCCGGAGGGCTGCTCCCGGCGCAGATGCTGGACTGGATTGTCCTGCGCACGGCCGCGACGCCAAACTTCTTGTCGCCGTCATCAGGGTCTGATAGCGTCGCGCCGTTCACGACTCCGTTTTTCACCAGGAGGTCCTGCCATGACGATCGCGCGCTTTTCCTTGGACCAGCAGGTCGCGGCACTCAATCGACACGATGTCGATACGTTCCTGTCGTTCTACGCGCCCGAGGCAATGATTACCGATCCTCAGTACCCCGAGGCGCTTCAGGGGATCGCCGCGATCCGGAAAGACATGGAGGACTTCCTTCGCGCGTTGCCTGATCTGAAGTTCACCGTCGACACCAGGGTGGACGACGGTCAGACGGTCGCCTTCGAGGGGACCTGCCGGGGCACGCACAACGGGCCGATGGCGACGCCACAGGGAGAGATTCCGGCAACGGGGCGGCCGGTTACGATGCGCTTTGCTGCCTTCGTGCGGCTGTCGCCCGACGGTCGCATTGCACAAGAGCGCCGGTACTACGACGTCGCGGGGGTGATACAGCAGCTCGGCCTGACCACGTAGGTTCGCCGGCGCATTCGAGAAGCGACGCCCGGGACGCGCGGCCCGGGCGTTCGGTTCGGAGTCTCGTGCGTTGATCAGGCTCGAGCGAGCCCGTCGATGATGCGGTTGAACGTCGCGCTCGGGCGCATCGCCTTCGCCGTCAGCGCCGGGTCGGGATGGTAGTACCCGCCGATGTCCACGGGCTTGCCCTGGACACCGTTCAGCTCTGCGACGATCGCTGCCTCGTTCTGTTCGAGCGCGTCGGCGACCGGACCGAAGGCCGCTGCGAGCTCACGCTCCTTCGTCTGACTCGCGAGGGCCCGCGCCCAATAGAGGGCGAGATAGAAGTGGCTGCCGCGATTGTCGATCGCGCCGACCTTCCGCTGCGGCGACTTGTCGTTGTCGAGGACGAGCCCGTTCGCGCGGTCGAGCGCCTCGGCCACGACGAGCGCTCTCGCGTTGCCGGTCTTCGCGCCGAGATCCTCGATCGACACCGCCAGCGCGAGGAACTCACCGAGCGAGTCCCAGCGCAGGTAGTTCTCCTTCAGGAACTGCTGCACGTGCTTTGGCGCCGAGCCGCCGGCGCCGGTCTCGTACAGGCCGCCGCCGTCCAGCAGAGGAACGATCGACAGCATCTTGGCGCTGGTGCCCAGCTCCAGGATCGGAAAGAGGTCGGTGAGATAGTCGCGAAGGACGTTGCCAGTCACCGAGACCGTGTCCTGCCCCGCCCGTACGCGCTCGAGCGTCGCACGCGTCGCCTCGACAGGCGAGAGGATCCGGATGTCGAGGCCGGAGGTGTCGTGATCCTTCAAGTACGTGCGGACCTTGGCGATCACGTTGCGGTCGTACGCCCGCTGCTCGTCGAGCCAGACGATCGCCGCATGCCCCGTCGCGCGGGCGCGATTGACAGCGAGCTTCACCCAGTCGCGGATCGGCAGATCGCGCGTCCGGCCCATGCGCCAGATGTCGCCTTCCTCGACGGCGTGCTCGATGAGCACCTTGCCGCCCGCGTCGACGACGCGGACAGTTCCGGCGGACGCGATCTCGAAGGTCTTGTCGTGGGAGCCGTACTCCTCGGCCTGCTGCGCCATGAGGCCGACGTTCGACACGCTGCCCATGGTTCTGACGTCGAACGCTCCGTGCTTCCTGCAGTCGTCGATGACGACCTGGTAGATGCCGGCGTAGCAGCGATCGGGAATCATCGCCTTCATGTCGTGCAGCTCGCCATCCGGGCCCCACATCTTTCCGGAGGAGCGGATGGCGGCCGGCATCGACGCGTCGACTATCACGTCGCTCGGCACGTGAAGGTTCGTGATCCCGCGGCTCGAGTCGACCATGGCCAGCGCCGGACGCGTCGTGTAGACCGCCTTGATGTCGGCTTCGATCGCGGCCCGCTGCTCCTGCGGCAGCGTCTGGATCTTCGCGTAGACGTCGCCGAGGCCGTTGTCGGGATCGACGCCGATTGTCTCGAACACGGCGGCGTACTTTTCGAAGACGTCCCGGTAGTAGGCCCGCACCGCGTGCCCGAATATGATCGGGTCGGACACCTTCATCATCGTCGCCTTGAGGTGCAGCGACAGCAGGACGCCCTGCGCTTTCGCGGCGTCGATTTCCTTCGCGAAGAACTCCGTGAGCGCGCGGCGGCTCATCACTGATGCGCCGATCACGTCCCCCGCGGTCACAGAGACCTTGTCCTTGAGCACGGTGGACGAGCCGTGGCCGTCGATGTGCTCGATTCGCAGGTCGCCGGCAGCGCCGACCACGGCGGACTGCTCGTTCGCGTAGAAGTCGCCGGCAGTCATGTGCGCCACGTGCGACTTCGAGTCGGGGCTCCAGGCGCCCATCGAATGCGGATGCGCCTTCGCGTATCGCTTGACGGACGCCGCGCCCCGCCGATCGGAGTTGCCTTCGCGCAGCACCGGGTTCACGGCGCTCCCGAGCACCTTCGCGTATCTGGCTCTCACGGCCTTCTCGGCGTCGCTCTGCGGATCCTCCGGAAAGTCCGGGATCGTGTAGCCCTGACGCTGGAGCTCCTCGATCGCAGCCTTCAGCTGAGGAATGGAGGCGCTGATATTCGGCAGCTTGAGGATGTTCGCCTCGGGCGTCTTCGCGAGCGCGCCGAGCTCCGCGAGATCGTCCGGCTGCCGCCGGTCAGGCGTCAGATGGTCGGAGAAGCTCGCGAGAATGCGCCCCGCCAGGGAGATATCACGGGTTTCGACCACAACGCCGGCGGCGCCCGTAAATGCCTTGACGATGGGAAGGAGCGAATAGGTGGCGAGCGCAGGTGCCTCGTCCGTGTGCGTGTAGATGATCCGTGGTGTGCTCATGACTGCTCTGGGATTGGTGCGCCGGGCAGGCCTTGACCTTGGCGATCCGACGTCGCGACAAAGACCGAGATGATAACCGATCCGTGCGGCCGTCTTGGAGATTCAGGCTTCGAGGAGCGGCGAGGACAGGGAGTCTTCGACCACCGCGTACAGTTTCTGCGGATCGATGGGCTTGGACAGGTAGCCGTCCATACCGGCCTGGAGGCAGCGCTCGCGGTCGCCCGTCATGGCATGCGCCGTCATCGCCACGATTCGCACGTGCTCTCCGGTCGCGCGTTCCCGCTCGCGGATGACGGCCGTCGCCTCGAAGCCCCCCATCACCGGCATCTGTACGTCCATCAGCACGAGATCGAAATGCTCCCTGGCTGTCGCCTCGACCGCTTCGATGCCGCTCGCCACGACGGTCACCTCGTGGCCGCGGTTCGTCAGGAGTCCAGCCGCGACCTTCTGGTTGACGACGTTGTCTTCGGCGA
>JBFWPD010000227.1:0-6562 GCA_050250175.1 Vicinamibacterales bacterium | reverse complement strand
AGTGATCGCCGATCGAGGCCCGTGAAATCGCCGGTCGACCGCGCGTTGCAGATAGGGAATCGCGTCAGCGCTGCGGCCGGCCGCCGACAGCGCTTCGCCGAGGATCGCGTTGACGGGGTCGTCGGCTGGAGCCAATGTCCCTGCGCGCTGAACGAGTGCGAGGCTCTGTTCCCTCTCCCCACGTTCTGCGAATACCTGCGCCGCACCGGCGATCAGATCGGCCGGACGGCGACTCGAGCGTTCCAGTCGCTGCAGCAGCGCAAGTGCCTGCGGGTCGCGCCGCGCATCAATCAGCGCAGTCACCATCGCGCCCCCTTCCGTATCCCGCCCGTCGTCGAGTCCCGTCGGCCAGTGGGTCAGCGCAGCGAGCACGACGAGCACGAGGATCGAGCGCCATTCGGCCACCAGCAAGCGCCGGCGCGCGACGTCCACGAGCCAGACCAGCGCCGGTGCGGCCATCACACAGAGGGCGACCAACATCGGCAAGCGGTAGCGGCCGGCAACGAAGAAGATCGCCACGCTCAACGTGTAGGCGGGAACGTAGGTACTCCACAACCACCAGCGGGCGCGCAACGCGCAGGCTGCGGCGGGTTCGTCTTTCATCAATCGTCTGGGGGCCGCGACGAGCCAGCCGAAGAAGCCGAACGGCAACAGGAGGGAGGGACCAACGAAGAGAAACGGCAAGAGCGTCCCGGCATCGCTTCGATAGAAGGCATAGCTGAAATTGAGTGATACGTCAGCCGCGTTCACGGTGTAGGCCAGCTTTCGCGCCAGGAGCCCGAGGGCGGCCGCCGGTTCATTGGCCATCCAGCTGAGACCGAGCGCGTAGAAATGCCGGGACACTTCGGTATCGCTGAGCGCACGACCTTCGGCGGCTTCGGCCACACGACGAGCGTCCCGGTCCTGCCCTGCGACGGAGGGTGCGATTCCCGGGATGTGTCGGTAGGTTCCATCGGCCTGTGCGTTGTTGCCGATGTAGAAATTCAGACCGCCGTGAGACGACACCGGAGCGAACTCGCCGGCAACCATGGCGTTGCGCACAGTCACTGGAAACAGGCCGAGCGCGAGGCCTGCGACGAAGGCGATCGTCACGCCCCAGTCGGCTCGTCGCGCCGGCTGCCGCACGGCAACCCACACGTGGCGAACCAGGAAGAATCCGCCCAGCACGCCGGCCGGCACCAGCACGTTCGGTCTGTTGAGTGCGTGCAGCGCGAGCGTGCAGCCTGTTGCGGCCCACCAGACGGGTCGTTCCGAGCGGCAGGCACGCGACAGGCACAGGAGGCTCAGTGCAGCGAGAAACGGGTCGAGACTCGACTGCAGGATCAGGATTTCGTTGAACGTCAGGTAGCCCGTTGCGGCCATCAGCGCTGCCGCAACGAAGGCCGTCCGCTCGTCGAACCAGCACCGCGCTGCCGACCAGACGAGGGCGACGGCGGCCGTTCCCAGGGCAACCTGGACCACCTGGACGACGAACATCGATGCCCCAACCGCGAAGAGACTGGCGAGGAAATAGACGTAGAGGGGAGACACGAAGAAGACGCGGTGCCCCAGGGCCCAGTCGCCACTGGCAGCCTGTCTTGCGAGGGTCACATAGTAGCCGGAGTCGAGTTCCCCTTCCGGACGGAGCAGGGGATGATCCGCCAGCTGAATCAGGATCAGCACCTTGATGACGCCAGCCGCGACCAGCCATGCCCCGACGGCTCGTTTCGTCACGCCGGCGATTATCGCATCGCCGTGCCCAGCCCAGGAGCTTGACGTCATCCCGGCCTCACGGCGCTATGATCGGGTGCGGTAACGAGGAGACCCGGTCATGATCATTCCGCGCCCAACCGAAGATGAATATGCTCCCGGCCAACTGGCCTACATCGAGCGCGTGCCCGTCGACCTCGATCCTCTCGAAATGATGAAGGGCCAGCTCGAGACGCTCCCCCGCCTGCTCAAGCCCATCTCCGAGGCGCAGGCCTTCTACCGATATGGTCCCGGCAAATGGAGCATCAAGGAGGTCGTGGGTCACCTGAGTGACACCGAGCGCATCCTGGCCTGCCGCCTGCTGCGGATCGCGCGAGCGGATCAGACGCCGCTCCCAGGATTCGACGAAGACGACTACGTGCGCGCAGCGAATTTCGACTCGCGGGCCCTCGCGAGCCTGACAGACGAATGGTGTGTCGTGAGGCGGTCCACGCTGGCGCTCGTCACCAGTCTCCAGGGCAGCGCCTGGGGACATCGTGGGATTGCCAATGCCAGGCCTTCCTCGGCGCGTGCCCTTGCCTACGTGATTGCCGGACACGTCGCACATCATGTCGATCTGCTGCAAACGCGGTACGGCATCGGCTGAGCCGACTGGCCGCTCACGCCCGCCGCCAGCAGGACCGAGCCCTCACAACGCGATGGTCGCCTTGAACTCGCTGACACTCGCAGGTCGGATCTGACGGTCTGGCGAGAGCGCCGAGAGAAGCGCCAGCGCCGCCGACTCGGGCACGTCAGCCTGCACACTACGGGGATCCGCCGGGGTCGTCCTCAGCATGGCACCCAGGAGAAGGGGCAGCGACGTCGCCTCGAATGGTCGACGGCCGGTCGCCATCTCGTAGATCAAGGCCCCGATCGTGAACACATCGGCCTGCGCATCGGTTGACTCACCAAGCAGCACTTCGGGAGCCACGTAGAACAGTTCCGGCTCCGGCACGCCAGTGCCTCGCACCGTGGTGTCGCTCAGGAGCGCCATCACGTCCTGCACGTGGCAGACACCGCCAGACGACACCATGATCCGCTCCCCGTCGTCGTCTGTCGCGATCCGGACGATGTCCGGTGTGAGACCGCTGACGAGCCCTCCCCGTTTGTGAATGGCCGCGGCCGCCGACAGCAGCTGCGCAGCCAGCCGCGACAGACGGGACCACGGCAGGCTGCCTTGCTCGACGAGCACCTGGCGCAGGCTCGCTCCTTCAATGAGCTCGGTCACGACGTACAACACGTCGCCTTCCTCGCCGTAGTCGCGGACCTGGATGACCGACGGGTGCGACAGCTGCAGGGCCTGGGCCTCGCGGAGGAACCGTGACCGGGCAACCTCCCAGTTTGCGTCGGAGCGGCGAGCCAGCGTTCGAATGGCAACGGGATGCCCCATCGCGCGATGGATCCCGGCGAAGATCTCACTGCCGAAACGACCACTGCCGAGGCGCTCCCGGATCTCGTACTGCTGCATCCAGCGAGCCGTGGACACACGGCTGGCAGCGACCTCGGTGCGCTCATCGCCCTGCGGCCGCAGCGCGCGTGCGAACGCCAAAGGCGAGTCCCACCGGTCCTGTCGATCCTTCGCCAGCGCCTTCAGGACGACGACATCGACCCACGGCGGCACCCCGGCAAGCAGGGAGCTTGGGGCGGGTGGCGCGACGGTGAGATGCTGCATCGCCAGCGTCAACGGATCCGCGTCGCTGAACGGTGGACGTCCTGTCAACAGTTCGAACGTCATCGCTCCGAGACTGTAGACATCCGAACGGCCGTCCACCGGCTCGCCGCGCAACTGCTCCGGCGAGGCGTAGTGCACCGTTCCGAGGAACTCGCGCCGGCCCGTCAGCTGCGTCTCCTCGCTCTCGCGCAGGTTGGCGATGCCGAAATCGATCAGCTTGAACACGATCTCGCCCGTATCGAAGCGGTGACTGACGACATTGGCGGGCTTGAGGTCGCGGTGGACAACGCCACGATCGTGGGCCAATTGCAGCGCCCCGGCGAGGTCCTGAACGAGAGACCGCACGACGTCGAGCTCCATACGCTGCAGCCGCTTCAGCTCATCGCGCAGGCTCGGACCGTTCAGATACTCCATCACGAGAAAGGGCCGTCCATCGGCATCGACATCGAAATCCAGGATGGACACGATGTGGGGATGACGCAATTGGGCGCACGTTCGGCTCTCGCGAAGAAAGCGCTCGCGCAGGATGTCGGCGTGGTCGGTCTTTGGCAGGATGACTTTGATCGCCACCTCGTCGCCCAGCAGGACGCGACGGGCGCGATACACCTCGCCCATGCCCCCGGCGGCCAGGGGTGCGAGGATTTCGTAGCGCTTGTCGAGCAGCGTCCCGGCGGCGAGCACAGGTCATTCTACCCAGTTGGGCGCTGGACGGGTCTGAAGTACCGACGCAGTTGAGGCATACTGACGGAACATGTCACGGCTTACGGCTCATGGATCACGGCTCACGGCACATGGCTCGAGGCTCATCCTGGTGGTCGTCCTGGCCGCGCTTTGGACGAATATCGTGAACCACGCCGCTGCCCAATCGCCGGCACCGATCCGGTACACGGTGCGCTTTCCGGAACCGCAGACCCACATCGCCGAAGTCGAGGCCGTGTATCCGACCGAGGGTCGCGCCGACCTCGACCTGATGATGGCGGTCTGGACGCCCGGCTCCTATCTCGTACGCGAATACGCACGGAACGTGGGGGGGCTGTCGGCGACCGACGCGCAGGGTCGTTCCTTGAAGCTGGTCAAGACGCGGAAGAATCGCTGGCGGGTCACGACGGGCGGCGCCCCAGCGATCGTCGTGCGTTACAACATCTACTGCCGGGAGATGTCCGTGCGCACCAACTGGGTCGAAGATCGCTTCGCCATGTTGAACGGCGCACCGACGTTCATCACACTGCTGGAACGCTCGGCCCGGCCACACGACATCCTGCTGGAACTGCCTTCGGCCTGGCACACGTCGCTCACGACCCTTCCCGCGGCACCAGACGGCAGGCCGCACCACTACCTCGCGCCCGACTACGATACGGTCGTGGACTCGCCCATTCTCGCGGGCAACCCGTCGCAATACTCGTTCACGGTGGCTGGAGCGTCGTTCACGCTCGTCAACGAGGGCGAAGCCGGGGTGTGGGACGGCGCGGCGTCGGCGCGCGACGTCGAGGCCATCGTCCGAGCCGCTGAGCGCATCTGGCGAGGCATGCCATTTGACCGCTATCTCATGTTCAACATGATTACCGAAGGCGGCGGAGGGCTCGAGCATCGCGATTCCACGCTCCTGATGACCAATCGATGGCGGACGCGCAATCGTTCCGACTACATCGGCTGGCTCGGGCTGGCGAGCCATGAGTTCTTCCATGCCTGGAACGGCAAGCGGCTGCGCCCGGTCGAACTCGGTCCGTTCGACTACGAGAACGAAGTCCATACCGAAAATCTTTGGGTGTACGAAGGATTCACAGAGTACTACGACAATCTCGTTCTGCGTCGCGCGGGCCTGATCAGCGACGCCGAGTATCTCAACGAACTCTCCAACACGATTCGGTCGTTGCAGACCACGCCGGGGCGCGACGCCCAGACGGCGGGCGAGGCGTCCTTCGATGCCTGGATTCGCTACTATCGGCCCGACGAGAACTCGCCCAACGTCTCCATCAGCTACTACACGAAGGGCGCTGTCGTGGCATTCTTGCTCGACGCCCGGATCCGGCAGGCAACCGGCGGAGCCAAGTCGCTCGACGACGTGATGCGATTGGCCTACTCCCGCTTTTCGGGGCCGCGAGGCTACAGCACCGACGAGTTCAGGAAGGCGGCCGCGGAGGTGGTGGGAGCCGATCTCGGCCCCTGGTTCGCCGTTGTGGCAGACGGTACGGGTGAAGTCAGCTATGAGGAGGCGCTCCGCACCTTCGGCCTGCGATTCAAGCCAGTCGCCGCCAGATCGGATGGGGCATGGCTCGGGGCCCGTACGCGAGTGGATGGCGGTCGGCTCATCGTCAGCGAGCTGCGCCGAGGCACACCCGCCGCCGCGGGGGGTCTGGATGTCGATGATGAGATCATCGCCATCGATGACTTCAGAGTGCGCGCCGACCAGCTACAGAATCGCTTGGAACGGTACCGGCCGGGACAACGCGTCGAAGTGCTCGTCGCCCGCCGCGATCAGCTGATGCGTATCCCGGTTACCCTCGGTATGGAGCCTGCGGACGCCTGGCAGCTCGAAGCCGATCCGTCGGCGAACGCCGCGCAACAGGAACAACGGAACGCCTGGCTGAAGGGTCAATAACCGGCCTGCACGGCCAACGTAACAACGTGCTCATCGCTCAACGTCACGCAGAGCGCTCGCCCCTCGGCCAGCACGATGCCCTGATCGTCCGTGAGGCGGGCGCACGTGTGGATCTTGCGACCGTCGGTGCGGTCGATCCAGGCCTCGAAGGTGGCATCGGTGCCAAGCGGCACCATACGGCGGAAGTCCACCACCAGACTCGCGACGAGAACGGGATGTCCTGCGGCCCACGCGGCCGCCCCCAACGCTTCGTCCAGCACCGCGGCAATGCTGCCGCCGTGGGCGTGTCCGGGTGGGCCCTGCGTTTCAGGACCGAACCACGCGCGGCCGACGAGCCTCGCATCGGTCGTGCGCTGGAAGTAGGCCACCCGCAAGCGCCCGCCGGTCGGGCCGCCTGAAACGAATGACGCTGCGGCGTTGGCAGAGGCAGGAAACGGGTCGCAGGGTTTCCATCCGGGTTCTGGCTGGACGTCAGGCGGCTTCGGGACGACCATACGTCGATTGTAGGCTCCTGGGCGGCTCGATGCGCCACTGGCGGAGCCGTTCCCCTTCTCGGGGACCGG
>JBFWPD010000226.1:0-6564 GCA_050250175.1 Vicinamibacterales bacterium | reverse complement strand
CGTGCGTGCGCAGGTAATTCGCGATGGCTTCGATCGTCCCGTAATTCTCGGCGTTCAGATCCGTCTGGCGCACCTCTACGTCGAACTCGGTCTCGACCCACATGACGAGCTCCAGGATGCCGACGGAGTCGAGAACGCCGCGCTCGGAAAGACTCTCGACGTCGGAGATCGCCGAGCCTTCCACGCCATGTCTGGCCGCCAGCTCGATGACCTTCCCGCGCACCGCTCGTTGAAGGGGTTGCGTCTCTCTCGGGGGCTCCCGCTCCCGGGTCTCATGCATCCGGGCGGCTCAGCGAGTTGAGAACCTGTACGGCATCCGCGCCGGTCAGGACTCGATGATCGTAGGTCGCGCCGAGGCGTATCCGGCCGCTCCCTTGCGATGAAGCGTGCGCAATCACAATCGACGTGTTCGGCGGAAGAACGGGAACATGCCGCGCGACACTCCATCGCGCCATGCTGCTGAAGGCAATCGTCGCGCCGGACACCTCGTCCTGCCGCAGCTGATTCTTCATCGCGCGCCGCTCGAGTCCGACGAGCTGATCCAGGAACTCCCGGCGGCCCAGCCGAGAAGCCCCGCGCAGCACCGTCAGGTACAAGACGCTCTCCGCCTGCACGGTGAAACCCAGGTTGACGTCGGCATAGAGAAACCGACGCTCGCCGACGATGGTCGAGTTCACACGAGGAAAACGGGTCGCAATCGTCGCGAGCCGGTGCGCCATCAACCCGAGGAGCGGATTGAGGAGCAGGCCTTCCCGCTTCTGGAAGTCGGCGGCTGCGGCGGTCCACTCCGTTCCTTCGAACTCGATCTCCGCGTAAGCAGGTACGGCAACATCGCGCTGCCAGGTCACCGTCCGGAGCATGGCCCGCTCGTGCGCTGACAGGCCTTCGAACGTGCCCTCACCAAGATCGTCGTTGTCCGCGGACTCGACGACGTGTCCTTCGCTCAGGCCCAGTCGCGCGACATGTGCCTCGACGTCCGCTGCCGTCAGGCGTGACCCGGAGGCTCTGACGTCGCCCGCGTTCAGACCGTGCCGGTTGAGCAGCCGCCGTGCCTTGATTGTCGGTGTCGCTCGCTGGTCCCGCACTGCTGCTTCGCTCTGCGGCTCGATGACGACATCGTCAGCCGTGGCGCCTATCCACAGAAGGACGGCGCCCACGGGCATCGCGTCGTCAGCCTCCGCCTGAACCGAGACGACCACGCCCGCCTTTTCGGTCTCGACCGTAAAGCTGGCCTTGTCCGTCTCGATTTCCGCGACCGTTTCGCCACATTCAACACGGTCGCCGACCTTGACCAGCAGCCGGCGCAGCTTCACGACGTCGTCGTTGTTGTTCACGCGCGGAGTGCGCAGAGGTGTGGGCATCCGACGCTACTGTTCTTCGGCAAACGCGGTGATCGCCGCAAGCAGGCTGCGATCATCAAAGAGGACCGCGGACTCGAGGCTTCTCGCTGCGGGAATCGGAACAGGCGGCGGCGCAAACCGCCGCACGCGTCCTCTGTATCCCTCTTCCATCAGCGCGGCGGCAAGCTCGCTGCCGAACCCCGGGCCGAGCGGACTCTCCTCGACGATCGCCACCGCCGGGCGGGATGCCAGCAGCGCGGTCAAGGTCCGCCTCGGAAAGGGCTGGAGCAGAGCGGGCGCCACGATCTCAACCGCGAGCTCTTCACTGGCGAGCTCTTCGGCAACGCTCTCGGCCATCGGCAATGCGCCCCCTGTGGCGACAATGGTCATGTCCGGTGCGTCCTGCCGCCTCACGAGCGTTGGAAAGAAGCTGGCGCCGGTGTCCTCATCGTCCGCGTGGAGCACCTCGTACGGGCCAGGGTCTGCGTCGAGGCTGTACAGGATCTTGTGCTCGAGGAAGACGGTCGGGTACTCCCAGTCGAGCAGCGCAGTCTCGAGCAGCGCGCCGGCGTCATGACGATGAGATGGAGCGACGACGGTCAGTCCGGGGACCGCGGTCATCATTCCCTCTGGACTCTGGCTGTGGGTCGGCCCGTATCCGCGGTGTCCGCCGCTCGCCGCACGAATCACCATCGGCAGCTTCACATCGAACATGCCGGGGAACTTGACGGCGTGGTTTGCAATCTGGTCCATCGCCAGGGTGAGGAAATCGGCAAACATGATCTCCGCCACCGTTCGATAGCCGGCGAGGGACAGACCAATCGCCGCACCGACGAGCCCGGCCTCGCTGATCGGCGTGGAGATGACCCGGCCTGGATATCGACTCGACAGCCCGCTCGTGACCTTGAACGCGCCTCCGTACGGGTCGTGAAGGTCTTCGCCGAGCAGCACCACCTCGGGATGCTCCCGCAACAATTCATCCAGCGAGAATGTGAGCGACGCGCGGACGCTGCGCCTGGCGCTGCCGCGAGACTCGCCGCGCATTGTCCGAACCGGCCGGTCCACCACGAAGATTTCACGCGGCGTGCGCTCGAAGCTCGCCGGCCTCGAGGACATGGCTTCATCACGGACGCCCTTCACGAATTCCTCGCAACGCCCGTCAATCGACTCGCGCAGCGCCGTGTCCAGGCACAGTCCCAGGCGGGTGAGGGGATCCCGCTCGCGGATCCCGCACATCTCGTCTCCGCTCCGCAGGTCGTCGCCCTTGCTGTGCGGCCCGAGCCGTCGTGTCTCGATCACGAGCAGCCCGGATGTGCGTGTCATTCGCACTGAACGGACCGTTTCCTCGACCGCCTCGAGAAACGCCGGCGCGGCGTCGTCGCACTGCCAGGTCGGAAGGTCGAACGCCAGGCCGCGAGCGGCGATGGAGCCGGCAATCGTGTCGGCCGTGCGAGTGGTCTGAGCGATGCCGTTCTGTTCGACGACAAACAGTATGGGCACCCGCCAGGTCGACGCGAGATTGAGACTTTCGTAGAAGAGTCCCTCTCCGAGAGTGCCGTCGCCCACCACGCAGGCGACAATCCCGCCGCTGTCGCGCCACTTGCTGGCCATGGCGTGTCCGACGCCGATCGCGGTCATGCCCCCTTGAACGCCGTTGCTGTGGAAGTTACGGCAGGCGATGTGCTGGCTGCCGCCAATTCCCCTGCATACGCCCGATTCACGTCCCATGACTTCGGCGACCAGACCCAGGAAGTCGCCCGAGTAGGTGAGGAAGTGACCGTGGTTGCGATGATTCGACAGCAGCACATCGTCAGGATTGGTCAACGCACGGCCGACGGCCATCTGGCAGAGCTCCTGGCCGAGGCACGTATGCGTCGTTCCCGAGACGAGCCCCTCCGCGAACAGGTTCAGAAGCAGTTGCTCGGTGCGTCGAATGAGTGTGCCGAACGTGTAGAGGACCGGCAGCTCCAAAGGCAACCGGGGCTTACCGAACTCGTCACGCTCGATCCCGGGAAGCACCGGCCATGAACGACTCTGGTGATGCCCGTGAACGCCTCTGGCATCAGAAGTCGCGATGGTCGCGCGTGGCGACGCCGACATTGTCATGCTGTCTCGTTCCCCCGTAGACCTGAGCCCGAATCCTCGCGAAACTGCGTGGGCAGCTGAAAGACCCGCGCCGAGGGCACGAACACTGACGCGCCGGGCGGAACGTTGGTCAGCACGACGGCGTGAGCGCCTATGTGTGCGCCGTCGCCAACCGAGATCGAACCAAGAATTGCCGCGCCGCTTCCGACCTCGACGCCGCGGCCGAGGCTCGGCGCCTCACGCCATCGCTTCTCGCTCGGCGCACCGATCGTCACTCCCTGCCGTATCAGACAGTCGTCACCGATCGAGGCGTAGCGGCTGATCACGATGCCGCTCTGGTGTGCGATCCGGACGCGGCGGCCGATCGATGTCTCGACGTGGAGCTCGATGCCGTAGTGATTTCGCACGAAGCGGTACAGCACGCGATGGAGGCAGGCGAGGGCCTGCCGGACGGGACCACGCACCAACCCGTGTCCAGATCGCTCCTTCACCCATCTGCCATAGCGATGAACGGCGATCGCGCGGAATCCTGGCTGGGTCCAGTCGGCCTGGTGAACGCTCAAGTCTTCCCGCAGCTGCCTCGCGAGATCTACTGCGCTCTGAAAGAATGAGGGGACGGTATCCGCTCTATCGAGTGTTGCGGCTGCCTGTAGCATTCGATGACCTCTCCAGCCTTCCCCCAGACGGTGAGCTTCCGTTCGAATCGCGAAACGGAATCTGCACACACGAGCCAACGGAGTCCGTGCACGACCAGGCCGCGCAGGAGATACATGGGCACGTGGGCCACGTGGTAGCGCGCGTCTGGCCGAAGCCCGAACTCTCGAATGTTCGCTCGGCCTTTGCCGAACCACCACGAGAGGAAGTAGCTCTTCCTCAGGCGGTTCTCCGACACCGGGTGATACACGACCGCCGCGGGTTCATAACGCAGCCGTTCTCCGCCGTTGAGGACGCGCCGGCCGAACTCGGTGTCCTCGCTGCGAATTTCGCTCGTGGGCCGTGGGCCGAGATCGACGCGAAACCCGCCGTACTTCTCAAAGACACGTTTCCGAAACGCCATATTCGTGCCAAACGGCGGCTCGTTCAGTTGAGCCGCCTCCGGGCCGAGGTCGAACAGCGCCAAAGGGGCAAGCGCGTACGGACTCGTCCGCGGAAGCCAGGCCGGTCGCTCATCGCCCCACGCTGGCAGGATCCGTCCTCCCGCTCCTTCCCAGTCGCCGTTCACCAGGCCTGACGTCAGCTCTTCGAGCCACGACGGCTCTACAGTCACGTCGTCGTCCACGAACGCAAGAATCCCGGCCGCCGACTCGCGAATTCCCGAGTTCAACGCGTGCGATTTCCCTGGCCGCCCCTCGAACAGATACCGGAACCTCCCCGGACACTTCGCCGCGAACGTCTCCACGACGCGGCGCGTGTCGTCGTTCGAGTTGTTGTCGACGACGAGGATCTCGGTGCTGATGCCGGGTGGCATCTGAAGTCGTGCGAGGCTCTCGAGCGCCACTGCGAGTGACTCGCACCGGTTGTAGGTGCACAGGATGACGGAGATGTCCACGGGAGATCGCTGCCTAACCGATGGCCTTCTTCGCGAATCCCGCGGGTGCCACATGCCGCTCCCGGCTTCGCAGCCCGGCCTCCATCATCAGACCGCGGAAGTAGTTCAGCTCCCAGCGCGCGGTGCACAGGGCGCGCTCGTCACCTGTGAGCCGTGCCCTGCCGATCCGAAGCACACGGCGCGCGCACTTGAGCATCATCAACGTCGTCCATGGCAGGAGCGGCGTTCCTGACTGCTCGAGCCGCTGCAGCCGGTACATGCCTCGGCCGAAGCGAACGGCACGCCCGGCGACCCACGCTCGACTCATCTGATAGCCGCGGACGATGTGCTCGACGACTGCGTGCTCGGCGTGCCAGGCCCTCAGCCCCTGCCAACCAAGACGCTGCACAAGCTCGGTCTCGCTTCCCATCGCGTAGCTCGATCCGCGCGGACCGATGGACGTGTCGAACCGGGCGCCTGCGTCAAAGACGCCCGCCCGCACCGCCATGTTCGGACCGAAGATCGTCTCCGGCTGGACTGGTCCCTCGCGCAGCTGTGGATTCGTCACCGAAAACAAGTGGCCGTGATCCAGCCACCGGAGCCATCCGGGAGGCGGCTGCTCCCACCGTGCGACGATCGCCCCACCGAACATCGAGAACGCCGGATGGTTGTCTGCAGCTTCGCGAAGCCGCACCAGCCAATCCATCCTCGGCACCACGTCGTCGTCCGTGAAGACGATCAGATCGCCTTCGGCATGGGACAAGCCGGCATTGAGCGCGACGTTTTTGCCGACACCGCCCTCCCAGAGATACGTCAGCGGCAGCCGGCGATCGAAGGCGGCCGCTATTTGCGGTGTCCGGTCGGTGCTGCCGTTGTCCACGAGCAGCAGCTTCCAGCCTCCCGCGGGAGACGCCAGCCTGGTGAAGGCATCGAGCGTCACCTGCAGCGTGTCCTCCCCGTTCCGCGTCGCCATGAGGACGGTGAGCATTGGCGCCCTATCCTCTGCCTGGCCCGGCGGCGATCGTTCGCGCCGCTCGCCGGACCGACTCAAAGGGCCTGATCACGGCGCGGGCCACGATCGCGCACGCATTGCCGACGACTCGCGGCCAGCTGAAGCTGAAGCCAAGTTCCTCCAGCGCGCGCCGGTGATAGCTCCAGAACGCCGCGCGGCGCCCCTTGAGCAGATGACCTCCGAGCATGTGGTAGTAGCGGTCGAGCGTTCGCTCGAGACATGCCTGGTATTCGTCGGGCTCGAGATAGTGGTTGCCGAACTGCCTGGTGACGGCGAGCCGCGAGAGCGGCAGCGTGTCGTGTGCGATGGAGAACGAGCTCAGCCGATGAGGATGGACACGGGAGAACGTCAGCACCTGATGCACGAAGCCGAAGTCCCACGACTGAAGAACCTTGTAGCAGGCCTCGGTGTCTGCGTACAGGTGGGACTCGTTGTAGAAGGGCTGTGTGGATCGCACGACCTCCGAGCGAAACATGACCGTGGTCATCGAGCCGAAGAGATCCGTCCAGCCGTCACGAAGCGAGAATTTCCCGATCTCCTTCCCCGGCACGACCGGCGATGAGTACGGCAGGCCGTCGCACTTCACCCACCGGTCTTCG
>JBFWPD010000225.1:0-6568 GCA_050250175.1 Vicinamibacterales bacterium | reverse complement strand
GCGAGGTCAGGGTTCTCCGAGATCAGCGAGACGTACTCGGCGGCCATCGGCGGAATCGACGCGACGTCTCCGTCGCCCATGGCGAGCTCGTTGTTCCCCATCCAGAAGTTCGGGCCGCCCCGTGAGCTCAGAAGAATGACGCGATCGTGAGCGATCGCGTTGTAGAGCGGCCACGGCGCTACCACCAGCGCAGTCGTCACACCGACCATTGCTGCAGCGACGATGCGTTGCCGCCAGAGCAGCCAGAGTCCGAGCAAGCCAACAAAAATCGCGAACTCAGGTCGAACGAGCAGGACCGCGCCGCTGAGGGCACCCGTCAGCGCGGACCAGCGGAACAGCGTTCCATTGTCAGTCGCCGACGTGGCGTTCCACGCGCACGTCACTGCGGAAAGCGCCAGCACCGTGTAGAGCGGCTCGGACAGCACGTACGCGGGCTCGAAAGCCAGCGGCGGATAGAGCGCGGCCAGCCATGAGGCGAGTACCGCTGCGCGATCGCCACCCAGACGACGGGCCAGCACGGCGATCTGGAGGATCGCGACGACACCGAGAAGACACTGCGCCAGCTTGATCGGTCCCTGACCAGGCGCGACGGCGCCGACGGCCGCCAGAAAGATCGGGTAGCCGGGACTGCGCATGAGGCGCCGCTCGCCCGGAGGATAGGTCAGGCCATCGCCCTGAAGCACTCGCTCGGCGAGCAGCAGGTACTCGGTCTGATCGATGGTGAGCGGGCGATCCTGCCAGTAGACGAACGCGAACAACGCGCGCGCGAGAAAGCCGGCGATCATCGCGCTGAGGATCAGCCGCCGCGTGCGGTCGCGTTCGTTCACGCTGCCTCCGGCGGATCGTATGCACCGCGAAGCAGCGACAAGAGCTCCCCGACGATCGTGAAACCCGTGCGGGCGTGGATCTTCGTGGGCGTCGGTCCCTTCTCGGGATACGAACGGGACACCGGCAGCTCCTTGACGCGCATGCCCAGCCTTCCCGCTCGTGCCGCCAGATACCAGAGAATCTCGTATCCGGTGAAGACGTCGCGAAAGGGCTGCACCCGAGGATCGAGCAGCAGGCGCCGGCTGTAGGCTCGGAAGCCGTTCGTCGTGTCGTGATACCGGAACCCGGCGGCCAGGCTCACCGCCGGCGCGTGCAGCACCGTGATCGCGAGCAGCCGTGAGAGCGGGGTGCGCACCGCACGGCCGCCTTTCGCAAAGCGAGAGCCCTGGACGAAGTCCCACCCTTCATCGAGCGCCTGCACAAAGGAGGGGATGGCGTCGACGCCGTCCTTGCCGTTGCCATCGATCGTGACGATGCCTTCGTACTGCTGCAGGAGCGCCCACGCAAATCCGATCCGGAGTTGGGCGCCGACACGTCCAGGACCGCGTTTCACGAGGAGCGCGCGCACCTTGTGGCGCTCGAGCCATTCGCGGTCAAGTGAGCCATCGGTGCTGCCGCCGTCGGCAATGACGACGTCAGGTATCCCAGGAGTGTCCGCCATCATCGCCAGCTGGCGCCTGATCCGCTCGCCTTCGTTGAGCACAGGGATGAGCACGACACTTCGCGACGATCGCGGTGCCATCTCCAGGATTTCTGCATCGGGCACGCGCCATTCGGACGGAGCGGCGGCGAACGAAGACGCAGTCATTGCGCACCGTAGTGCCGGCGGACTGATGTCACAGCCGCCTCGACCCCGGTCAGCTGGCGATCCTCCGGGCGTTCGCGCATTTCGACCGACACCCACCCCGAGTAGCCGCCGTCCCTCAGTGCCGAGGCTGCCGCGGCATGGTCTGTTCCTCCGGTCCCAACAGGAGCGAGCTGCGGCTCGCTCGCGTGGAAGTGTCCGGCGAAAGGCAGACTCGCAGCGATCTCTTTGGCGTAGTCCTCACCGTTGACCGTCATGGTGGAGGTGTCGAGCTGCAGTCGGATTCCCTGCCGGTCGATACGCCGCACGAGCTCACGAGCCTCCGCGGTCGTCGTCAGGAAGTCGCATCCATAGGACGCTGGGTTTCCTTCGATGCACAGGGACAGTCCCAGATCCTCGAACTGGCCGGCCAGTGATTGGAAAAACGAGGCAGCCACATTCATCGCCGCTTCGAAAGGCAGGTCTCCGCGCCTGCGGTTTCCCGGCGACCCGAAGACCATGACGCTCGCTCCAAGGGTGGCTGCGAGGCGCGCCATCCCGCGCAGATGCTCTGCCGTCTGCCGCCTGGTCGCGTCGTCGGCGAAGAGAACGAGCTCCGGCCTTCCGAATAGCAGCGCCTGAAGCGAGACGATACGGACTCCGCGATCGAGCCATCTGTCGCGGTATGCCTCCAGCACCGGCTCAGGCGTATCGAGAGGCTGCGGCCAGAGCATCGTCGGCGCGACCTCGAGCCCCTGCACGTCCGCATCGCGCATGATTGCGGCCGCGAGCTCCTCGATCGATGCGGACCACGCGATGTTGGAGATCGCCAGCTTCATCGCGGCGGCTCCGTCTGGTGATCCGCTGCGAATCGGCGGATCCCTTCGAGTACCTCGACGCGTGTCATGGCGTAGGGCGCGTCGATGCCAATCCTTCCAAGACGGCAGCTTCGCATGTCGTACGTAACCGGTCCACCGGCGGCCTCGTTGTCGAAGTGCCGGCCAAAGCTCTCGCGGGCGATCTCGTCACAGGACAGAGGCTCGGCTGCGATGTTCAGGAGGTCGAGTCCGGCAGCGAGAGCCCGCTCGACGTCATGCCACAGCCGCTGGACGTCGTAGAACTGCAGTCGGCTTCGATGATCGACGAGGTGCAGTGCGTTGTCCCAGATAAGGTCGTAGACGAAGTTCTTTCGGAGGCCCGGACCGAACAGCTGCGAGAGCCGCACGATCAAAGCTCGTTCCGCAAACATCGTCCGGACCGCCTGCTCCAGTTCCCAGCGGTGGCGTCCGTACGGCATGCAGTCGGCTGGATCGATTGCGGTCCCCTCGTCGACGCCCTCGGGGCGGGGGTACACGTCAACGGTCGAGATCAGGACGAATCTGTCGCAGCGGATCGGACCGAGCGCCTCGATCAGAGCGCCGACGTGCGCGCGGTCCTCGTCGGGAAACCTGTTCGCGCGCCATTTGACGGCCGACGGCGCGGCGCAGACGACCAGGTCCCATTGCCCGGCGCCGATCGATGCGATGTTGGCGCGATTGAATGTGGCGGCAAAAGGAGCCTGGCGCAGAAGGCTGCTGCCGACAAAGCCTGTGTGGCCGATCAGCGCCGCTCGCTTGACGTTCACACGACGTTGAGCGAGCGCTTGTACTGGTCGATCACGGAGCTGTTCGACTCGTAGGCCACATAGTAGAGCGGCCGCTGTCGCGACTCCTCGAGGATCTTCTGCACGTACTCGGAGAGGACCGCCATCATTGCGAAGAGGACGAAGAACATCGCCGCGTTGAAGACGTTTGTCGAGGCCCAGCCCTGTGCGGCGCTCACCTCGTCGACGCGTCCCCGCAACAGCCCGATGATCAACGCGGCGAGTCCATAGATGAGCGTGAACCCGCTCCCGGCGAGCCCTGTCAGAGCCACCCACCGCAGCGGCTTGTTCGAGTTGGCGACGATGACGCTGATGGCCTGATTGACGAGATCGATCCAGCCTGGATCGTGCGGGCGTCCACTGCGATCGATTCTGTCGTAGGACAGGACCGTCTGACGGAATCCGACGTACTCGGTCAGGTACTTCAGATACGGATTGCGCTCCCTGATGCGGACCAGCGAGTTCACGATCCGCCGGCTGAACGCGCGGAAGTTGGTTGCGCCCGGATCGATCTGATGGCCCGTCAGCTGACGGAGCAGGCCATAGAACCTGCGCGACGCCCAGCGCCGCAGAAACGACCGCGGCCCCTTGTCTTTCGTTGTCCCGACCACCGCGTCGTACCCCGAGGCACACGCCGCGATCAGGTCCGGGATGCGCTGCGGCGGATCGCGGTCGGCGTCCATCAGCACCACGAAATCGCCGATGCTGCACTCGAGCGCGGCGAGCAGCGCGACCTCCTGGTCGTGGGCTCGAGACAGGCGGACGAGCCGGATGTTGGGCAGCGTCTTCTGCAGCGTCTCGACGCGCTCGATCAGGCCGTCGCCAACGCCGTGATCGACGAGCAGCACCTCCCAGTACCGGAAGCGTCCGCTCATCACGGCGACGGTGTCCTGCAGGAAGCCCTCGACGATCGGGAGGTCGCGGGACGTGACGGGCGCGGCGACCGTGATCACCATCTCGGCGGTGAGCGCGCCGTCTGGGCCGGTCTGGGCGCCGGTTCGCTTGGAGTCGGTCAAGGGCACTCAGAAGTCGAACTGCTCGAGCGCGTCGAGCATGTCGTAGATGTTATCGATCTTGCCGCCGAGCACGACCGAGAAGTTCCGCAAGCCGTGGTGCGGCCTGAACAGGATCGGTCGCCCGTCGTCGACCTCATTCTGCACCAAGACCGTCTTCACCTCGAAAAGCGTGTCCACCCGCTCGGCCTGACTGAGCGATGGGAGCCAGCGTGTCGCATCCACGCGCATGTAGGGCCAGTGGCTCTGGAGGTCGAGCGACTCGACATGCGCGTACGCATCGCGCCAGGACTCGAGGTCGTGCCAATGGTGATGGGGCGAATAGCGTACGTGGTGAATGGAATGCAGCTGGCGCGCCGGAAAAGGCATGACGGAGAAGAACGGCCCGTCCATGATCGTGATCCCGAGGCGCCTGAGAACGTCGGGTACCCGGAGCAGGACGATCTCTGCGCATTCGTTCTTCAGAGGAAGCAGCGGCAACCCTGAGCTGCGAAGCAGCGTGTTTGTCTGGGCGTACGCAGCACAGAACACATGGCCGGCTGCAATGATCCGGCCCGAATCGGTCACGACAAGAACACGGCCGTCGCCCGACTCGTCTACCCGGGCCGCGGTCGTCTGAAAGCGCACGCCGACACCCGCTCGCTCCAGGTCTGCCGCAGCTCGACGAGCGAGGGCCGCCGCATCAAACGCGTACTCGCGTGTTTCGAACACACGCTCGGTCAGCCACGATGAGAGGAGGGCGCTGTGCTCCGGTCGTGCGTCGCGAATCGGCGCTCCAATCTCCTCGCAGACGGTGACGAACTGATCGGCAGTGACCTTCGACTCCCTGGCGATCGCGTAGATCTTCGTGAACGTCGAGTCCACGCAGTCGCCGTAGTCGTGCGCGAAGCGGCTGAAGTTCACCGACGACCGGAGAGCGGTCATGATGCTGCGCGGGTAGTGGTACCCGGCGTGAACGCGCGCCTGATTCGCGTACGACGCACGCGTCAGCAGGCCGCTCCCTCGTTCGAGGAGAATGACGCGCTCGAACCTGCTCCGGAGACGGGCGGCGAGCGTCGCGCCGTAGAAGCCGCCGCCTATGACGACGGCATCGCAGGTTTCGTGTGGAGCTGAGGGCGGCATCAGAGAGGGCTGCCGGGTGATCCCTCGAACCCACGGTCCGTGTACTCGCGCCTCAACCGTGTGCTAGCCTGCGGAGCAGGAGACGAGAAAAAGTGTCGGCGAAAGGCTCGCGCCTCTGGCTCGTGGCTGCGGCTCTGTGGACCGCCCTGTCGGTCTTCATATGGGCAGGGTTTCTTTTCGGGCGATCGCGCGATCCACTCGTTCTTGGCTATTCGGGCTCGTTCGTGCTTCTGCTCGTCGCGCTGCCCGTGCTGCTTCCCCTGCCGATTGCGGGCGTGTGGCTGGCGCGGGGGATGGGTTGGCGACGATTCTTCGGCGAGATCGGTCCAACGCTGGCGCTGCTTGCGATTGTCTATCTGCTGGCGGCGGGCATCTACTATCAGCGGCAGACGCATCTCTTCGATCCCTACACCCAGTCGCCCGGCGAGCGGATAGAGGACATCGACGCGCCGCGGACCCCGGGCCGGCTGCGCGTGGCGGCGCTTGGCGGATCGACCACGGCGGGTCCGTCGCTCGAGCCTCTCGAGCGCTACCCGGCGCAGCTGCAGCAGCGGCTCCTCGACGCCGGGCATCCTGCTGACGTCTTCAACGGCGGGCAGAACTGGTGGACGAGCCGTCACAGCCTCACGCACTACGTTACACATGTCCGCCACTGGCACCCGGACATGGTGCTCGTAATGCATGGCATCAACGACTTGTACCGGTCGTTCAGCCCGCCTGACTACGCGATCGGCGACTACGATCCGCTGTACACGCATTTCTACGGGGCTTCGATCCAGGGCGCGCGTCCGCCGGCGTTCCTCGAGAGTCTTTTCGCACAACCAATCCGGCTTGCCGGTCAGCAATGGTATCGCCCGTGGCGCCGGCGGGAGGTGGATCTCCCGCTGTCGCGGTTCGTATCGATCGAGGCGTTCGAGCGAAACCTCAGGACGCTCGTACATGTCGTCCGCGCCGACGCCGCGGAGCCTGTGCTGCTCACGCAGCCCGCGCTGTTCAAACCGGAGCCGAGCGCCGACGAGATTGCGGTGATGCGGTTCGGAGAGGAGTTCTGTCTCACTCCAACCGGCAGATTCACGTCCGAATTTCCATCGCCGGCGTCGCTGCGCCGGGCGATGGACGCCTACAACGGCGTCGTGAAGAAGATCGCCGCTGATCTCGACGTTCCCCTCGTGGACCTCG
>JBFWPD010000224.1:0-6578 GCA_050250175.1 Vicinamibacterales bacterium | reverse complement strand
GTTGAGCGGCTCGGTGACGCCCGGGAGCCGCAACGCATCGAAGAATGCCACCAGGACGAAGAGCATCACGAGCCAGAACACGCCCGTGCCGCAATACTGCTCAATCGGCATCTTTGCGGCCCGCTCGCCCAGGATCCACGCCGCGATGCGATTCTCGATCGTCGTGCGCCGGAGGATGCCGCGCACGAGGGCGGCGGCGACAAGTGCGACGATCCAGCCCACTATGAGAATGACGAGGGCGCCGACGAGACTCGGGAGGTAACCTCCCACCAGGTTCGACGATTGCTCTAACAGTTGCTGCAGCATCCGACTTCCTCCTGTAAAGAATGCGACCGCGAGCCTGACGGAATCGCCGCGCAGACTGGGACGACATACCGCGGCTGATTCGGGAAACGAGACGCCGGCGGCGGCTCGTGGCTCAGCGGATCTGAGAACGGAACCTTGACAGGACGAAGATTTAACGAAAGCCCGAAGGGTGGGTGAAACGCTCGAGAGGGGCCTCGGACAAGCCTAGTGTGAAACCGGCGCAGCTGGGTGCGGACAGAATGTCCATGAAATCACGGAGTAGCGTTAGCCAAGACCATCGGCTGACTATAGCCCATCTCATCAAGAGTCTGACGATCGGCCTGCGGTTGTGACGGAAGCGGGGCGACACACCTCGGCAGTAGCCAGGTCCAGTGCTATTCTTGGTGCCTGCTCAGCCGAGATTCGGCGACTGCCCTCCAGACCGCGGTCGCAACTTGGCGGCCCGTGTCGGGCCGAGCTCGTTCCGCGGCTGGCGCCCCTAACAACGCGACCATTCGACTGTTCCGCGCTTCGTCCGTCGGGTCGCGCGGACCGCCATCCGCCTTGACACGTGTGCTCCCGGACAGGGTGCGCGCGACCATCGAGAGGAGCACTGCGGATGTCCAGCGAATCCACGCACGAAACCATCCCCGTCCGCCGCCGGTCCGTATCGCTGCGCCTGCCTTCCGGCGAGCCTCGTCTCGACCAGGACCAGGAGTGGTGCGAGATCGGCACCGATGATGGCTGGCGACGGATCCGCTTCCACGACTACGGTGACATTTATCGCGTGCCGGGTCTCTACGAGACGCTGTTCTACGATCATCTGCACTGCTGCTCGCCGTCGCGGGTTGTCGGCCTGCTGGCGGATGTCCTCAGCGACTTTCCGGAGACCCCCGCCGATCTGCGCGTGCTCGATCTCGGGGCGGGCAACGGCATGGTAGGGGAAGAGCTGCGACGGATCGGCATCGACGCGACAATCGGTGCCGACATCATTCCCGAAGCGCGCGCGGCGGCGCTTCGCGATCGGCCCGGCGTCTACGACGACTACATCATCGGCGATCTGATGCTGCTTCGACCCGAGCAGGAGCAACGCGTGCGCCGGTGGCAGCCCAACTGCCTGACGAGCGTCGCGGCACTCGGTTTCGGCGACATCCCGGCGGAGGTCTTCATTAGGGCCTGTAACCTGGTGGATACGCCGGCGTGGCTCGCGTTCAATATCAAGGAGTCGTTCCTGGATCCAAGGTCCGACCCATCCGGGCTCGCGGCGCCGCTGCACCGGATGCAGGAACAGGGTCTCATCGAGATGCAAGCCTACCGAAGGTATCCACACCGCATGTCCGTCTCGGGCGAGCCACTGTTCTACGTGGCGATGGTGGCCCGGAAGCTCCAGCCCATTCCACTGTCCCTTGCTCGAGTGTGACCGATGATTCGGCTGAGCGGCGTCGGCAAGTCGTTCGACGGAGGCCGGAACTGGGCGGTGCATGAAGTGGATCTGGCGGTGCCGGCCGGCGAGCTCCTCATTCTGCTGGGCGAGTCCGGCTGCGGCAAGACCACGACGCTCAAGATGATCAACCGCCTGGTGGAACCGACGACGGGCACGATCGCCGTGGCTGGACGCGACACAGCTGGCGTCGCTCCGGTCGTGTTACGCCGTGGCATCGGCTACGTGTTCCAGAACGTGGGATTGTTTCCCCATCTCACGATTGAGGAGAATCTGGCCGTCGTACCGAAGCTGCTCGGCTGGCCGGCCGCCGAGATCGCGGCGCGGGTGACCGAGCTGCTCGATCTCGTCGGACTGCCTGCCGGACCGTATCGGACACGCCTGCCCGCCCAGCTCTCCGGCGGCCAGCGGCAGCGAGTGGGCGTCGCCCGCGCGCTGGCGGCACGGCCGAGCATCATGCTGATGGACGAGCCGTTCGGCGCGCTCGATCCGCTGACCCGCGACGCGTTGCAGGGCGAGTTCGTCAGGTTGCATCGGCAGCTGGCCCTCACCACCGTCATGGTCACTCACGACATGACCGAGGCGCTGCTCATGGCGGATCGCATCGGCGTGATGGCCGCGGGGCGATTGGTGCAGGTCGGCCCACCGGCCGCGCTGCTCAGCGCGCCGGCCACGGACGACGTGGAACGCCTCATGAGCACACCGCGCCGGCAGGCCGACCGGGTCGAGTCGATGGTTGCCGCGTCCAAGGCGGTTTCGTGAGCGATGCGCTCGCAGCCAATCTCGCCGAGCAACTAGGGGCGCTGCCGTCCAATCTGGCGCAGCACGTGATGATCTCGATGGTGGCGCTGCTGGGGGGCGTGGCCATCAGCCTGCCGCTCGGTACCCTCGTGGCCGAGCGCCCGCGCTGGCGGTATCCACTCCTCACCGTAGTCGGCGTCATCCAGACCGTGCCAGGTCTCGCGCTCCTGGCGCTGATGGTGCCCGTCCTCGTCGGCGTCGGCTCGGTGACGTCAGCACTCATCGGCGTGGAGATTTCGTCGCTCGGATTCTGGCCGGCGGTGATTGCCCTGACGCTCTACAGCATGCTGCCGATGGTGCGCAATACCGTGACGGGACTCTTGGGCGTGGACGCCGCCGTTCTCGACGCGGCGCAGGCGATGGGTATGACCTCGTGGCAGCGGCTCTGGACCGTACAGATACCGCTGGCGCTCCCGGTCATCCTGGCTGGTGTTCGGACGGCCACTGTGTGGGTCGTGGGCGTTGCGACGCTGTCGACGCCTGTGGGCCAGGCGTCGCTGGGCAACTTCATCTTCGCCGGCCTGCAGACGCGCAACTGGGTGATGGTCCTCGTCGGATGCATCGCTGCCGCGATCCTGGCTATCGTGCTCGACGTCCTGATCGGCGGGCTGGAGCGTGCGGCGGCGCGCCGCAGCCGCCGCTTGGCTGCTATCTGCGGCGGGCTGCTCGTGGTCTTTCTGTTCGGCGGCCTGGCGGCGCCTGCACTTGTCGCCGGTCGGCCGGGAGTGCGGGGCGGGGAGGCGGCCGCAAGCGTCGCACCGACGAAGCTGCAGCGCGCCATTCGCATCGGGGCCAAGACCTTCACCGAGCAGTACATCCTGGCGACGCTGATCGAGACGCGGCTGAAGGCCGCGGCGTTCGAGACCGAGCGCGTGGACAGCCTCGGCTCCACCGTGATCTTCGATGCGCTCGCCGAAGGCAGACTGGACGTTTACGTGGACTACTCGGGCACGATCTGGGCAAACCACATGCGGCGCAGCAGTTCGACGTCGCGCGACGCGGTCCTCGGCGAGGTCCGCTGGTGGCTTGCACGGCAGCACGGGATCCGGCTGCTGGGACCGCTCGGCTTCGAGAATGCGTACGCGCTCGCGATGCGACGGCAGCAAGCAGCCGACCTAGGGATCGCGAGCATTGGACAGCTTGCGACGCACGCGGCAGACATGCGAATCGGTGGCGACTACGAGTTCTTCAGCCGGCCGGAGTGGCGTGACGTGCGCCGCGCGTACGGGCTCGCGTTCCGGCAGGAAATCACCTACGACTCGACCTTCATGTACACCGCCGCGGCGGAGGGAGAGGTCGACGTGATCAGCGCCTTCAGCAGCGACGGTCGTCTTGCTGCATTCGATCTGGTGACGCTCGCCGATCCGCAGCACGCGATTCCCCCGTACGACGCCATCCTCCTGCTCGGTGACGAGGCCGCCGACGATGCCGCGCTGGGCGAAGCGTTGCGGCCGTTGGTGTCGGCGATCTCGATCGACGACATGCGGCAGGCGAACCACCTCGTCGACCGGGACACCAACAAGCGGAGCATCGGTCAGGCCGCCGCATGGCTCGACGGCCAGTTGCGCGGTGCGTCGAAGGAGCGCTGAGCCAGATCATCTCGTCGTGGGACATGTCCCCTAAAGGGAATGCGGGGAACCACTTTCGTCGATGCTCTCGGACATCAGCTCTCTGGCGTCATTGGCGGTCCGGCCCGAGGGTGGGAAGATAGCGCGTGCACACGCAGTGCAATCCATGCTCAGACGGGCGTGGATTTTGAAAGGTACACGTTGCCGGCTTCAGGTGCCGCGACCGGGTTGCTTCACCGCTGACCACGGCAGGTCCGACGGTCTGCCATAGCCGTGCGCCCGTGAAGGGCACTACGGAACCCTGCTGCGCGCCGGACTGAGACTACGTGTCGGCGTCGTCTCATGCCCGGGAGGCGTCCGGATGCATCCGGCGCGCAGCAAGCTTGGTAGAAACAGCGCCCTGGCGTCATGCTTCTTGTCAGTTTCGTTGGAATCACCATGCAGCCTCGATGACGAGCTGCGTAACGTTTGTTCAACGACGGGGCCCCTCATCGGCGCCACGCGATCGTCCTATTGAGCTGAGGTGCCAGACGGCGTCGTGATATGCCGCCAACCCTCTTTCAGACGGCGATCGATCTGCTCTTTGCCACTGGCCAGAATGCCGCAGACGACGTTGTGCTTAATGCAAGCCTGTAGAATCGTCTGTCTCATCGCCTCGATCTCGGCAGCGTTGGACTGGCCGGCAATCCCAGCGTCGTTGGACAGGTCGCCGCCAGCGGCGGCCTCTATAACTCCAACGCCTGGCACCGACGCGATCTCGTCGATGTTCTTGACGGCCTCACGAGTCTCGATCATCAGGTTGACGAGAAGATCTCCGTTAGGATTGAGCGGCCAGACGTCAGCACGTCGCTGATACTCCGCGCCGCTGATACCCCAGTTCCAGAGGGCACCTCCAGGAGCAAACCCGCGCATGCCTGCTGGCCCGGTCTGTGTGTGCGGATCGTTTCTTTGCGGTGGATAGCGGACCGACCGAACTGCAGCGATCGCTTCTTCCCTGTTGTTGACCGTATTGAAAACCACGCCCATCAGGCCGATATCGAGCGCCTGCTTGACGATCCAGGGGTCAGAACCTCCGTATGGAGGAAAGCGCGCCACGATCGCAATTTTGGGCTGCGTATCGCCGCGCTGTGCCGCGCGCGCCCGATCGTGCGCAAAGGCGACGAACTGATTAAGGGCCGAGAAGTCCAGCGGCGTGTGCTCCATATCGATCCACACGTAATCGGCTTGAGAGCGTGCCCACATCCGGGCGCTCGCCACCGAAAGGTCGCTGATGATGGCGCCAAAAACTGGCTGACCGGCCGCGAGCTTTTCGATTACGGGATTGAGATGAGCAGGCTTCAGCGCAGGAAGTTGTGCATGTAGGCCAACCATCCCGAGCAGAAGAACGAGTCCACTCACGCCGAGCGCCAGCGCGCTCCGCGCGGGTGTTCTGTGGTCAGTTCTGCGTGGCGTTTTCTGCATCGCAACTGTCTCCTTTGTGGCAGTTGTTACCAACATCTGACCAGGTCCAGATCCTTCCGCAAGGTTCTCGCTCGGGAACCCGCCATCCTTCCGCGCACGATAACTCAGGCAGCCGCGCTAGATAATTGCGTTTTGGTGCTCAATTCACTTGGCGGATCGTTTGAAGCTTTCGCTGTGAATTGACGCAACGGCGAAGGCCAAGAGCCGATTGGTGCGCGAAACCGGACTGCGATTAGCGATTGTTGCGAGACCATGTGTGACACGTGGCGACAACGCAACATCTGCGATCCTCTCGCGCGGTTAACATACGACGCTGGCCCCCACGGCACCGAGCTCAACCTGTAGGTCCTTTCCTGGTAGATCAGAGTACCAACATCGAGACGAGCGAAGCATGGTGTGACGCGAAGAAAGGACTTCAGAGGCGTGTCGTCGCTGCGTCCGGAGTGGGCCGAAGCGAATCGTCTGTCACGAAACAACGGCCACAACCGCTTCGTCGATATCACAGTGGAGGTGGGTGTTCAGGACCTGTCGTGGTCCGGCGATGCCAGCGCTTTCGATGTCAACGAGAACGGCTGGTTGGATCTGTACATCCTGAACATGCAGGGTAGGAATCAATACTACGAGACCGTCAGTGGTCAGAGATTCGTGAACAAGACCCAGGAGGTCTTTCCAAAGACGTCCTGGCGTGCCATGGGCATCAAGGTCTTCGATTTCAGCACTGATGGGTGTCTCGATCTGTTCGTGGACTGATATGCACTCGGACATGACCGAGGTCATGGATCCGGAGCGAGAGCACCTCGAATCCGTGGTCCGATGGCCTGAGGCATTCCGCGGTGACGAAAGTGCGAGTATCTGGGGCAGCTCATTCTTCCAGAGAGATGCGCCAGGCAGGTGTCGAGAAGTCCCAGACGCGCTTAACCTCGAGACCTATCGCCCCTGGGGGACCAGCGTTGGTGATCTCAATGCGGCCGGTTGTGAGGACCTTTTTATCACCGTCGGCATGAGCTACCCCTTCCGATACA
>JBFWPD010000223.1:0-6583 GCA_050250175.1 Vicinamibacterales bacterium | reverse complement strand
TCCGGACAGCACGCGAAGGCACGCTCTTTCTCGACGAGATCGGAGAGATGGGACTCGACCTCCAGCCCAAGCTCCTGCGGTTTCTGGAGTCGGGCGAGATCTCGCCGCTCGGTGAGCCCGCTCCCCTCAACGTCGACGTGCGCATTGTCGCCGCCACCAACGCCAATCTCGAGGATCTCGTCCGTCAGGGCAGATTTCGTGAAGACCTGTTCTACCGTCTGAACGTGATTCGGCTGCCTCTTCCTCCCCTCCGCGAGCGCCGCGACGAGATCCCTGCGCTCGTCCACCATTTCGTCTCTCGCGCCGCGGCGGAGTTTTCGAAGGGCCGGGTGCGGCTGGCGGAGGAGACGCTGGACCATCTCCTGCTTCACGAGTGGCCAGGCAACGTTCGACAACTCCAGAACGAAGTGCGACGGATGGTCGCCCTCGCGGAGAACGACAGCACGCTCACACCCGATGCGCTCTCGACGGAGGTACGCAGGACGACATCGGGCGCCATCGACCGCCAGGCGCCGGGGACAATGGCCTTCACCATCGCTCCGGGCGAGAAGCTTCCGCCCGCCGTCAACCGCATCGAACGCGAGATGATTCAGGCGGCGCTCCGCGCGAACCATGGCCGGGTCGATGCTGCCGCCAGAGCCCTTGGAATCTCGAGGAAGGGCCTCTACTTGAAGCGCCAGCGGCTCGGACTCTGAATCTAGGCGGCCGTTCGACGCCCTGCGAGCCTCGCTTCGATCCGACGCCGGCGCACGGCATCCTGCTCGCCGAGCAGCGCTTCAAGCGACGACATCAACACCCGCTGCGATCCGCATCGCGTTCGGATCGTCCGCAGCCTGCCCGCGCGAATTCTGTAGTACACGGTGCGACGGCACACCCCAAGCATCTGTGCGGCATCGTCGATCAGCACAGTGCGTTCGGTGGCGGCGGTCTGAGAGCCGAAGAGCGCATTGGACATGCCCGGCGGCATCGCAGAAAAGGTGCCAAGCCAGGCATGCCATCAACCGGTCGAAAGACTCAGAAAATTGGACGATCGGGCCGGTCACTCTCGAAAGGCGACGGGTAGCTGAGACCCAGCGGGTAGGGGCTTCACGCGATCGCGGTCACGCTTCCTCTTCTTCCTCACCCCAGGGTGAAGGCTGGGGACCCGGGACGATCCCGGCGATATCGGGATCCTCCCCCTCACTGCCGCGCGGCGTATTCGCGCGCTGGGCCTTGGCGGACGCCCGCCGCTCCTCCTTCAACTTCCGCTTCTCCTGGCGCGCGCGTTCCTTCGCACGCTTCTCAAGAGTGGGTCGGGTCCGATTCGCCATACTGCCTCCCTCTGACCACGCGCGGCGCTACGTTTCATGCCACGCTACGCGCACGGGCTCCGACGAGCCGCTCGTCGTGAAAGCCCTGCGAAATGATACGTCCGGTTCAAGCCGGACGATAATCGACTGCGCTTCTGACGCCTGTCGCCCTAGTATAGCGGCCGACCGCCAGACTCCCGCGGAATGGGTGCGACGCACAGCCATGTTGCGACCGGCGAGATCCTCGCGTCTCACCTTCTCGGGCGCTCCGAGCTCTCGTCGCATGAGTTCGTCGTTGTCTCTCGAGGATCAAGGCGTACCGCAGGAAACAAGCCTGTGCCGGGTGTCATCGCTGTGATCTCACGTCCTGGCTCAAGAGGCCGTGGCCGTGGAATTCCAGCACTGACGCTGTGCTAAGTTGCTGAGAGACGTGAACACGCCTGACGAAGCTGCGGCAGCGGCTCCATATGAGGAGTTCCTGGAAGCAATCAGCCAGTTCTCCACCGTCCTGGCCATCAAGCTCTATCGGGTTCGGCTCCGTACACACCCTTCGGTCCCGACCCTCCCGTGCCTCGATCACGAAGCGATGCTCCACGAGGAGGTCGCTCCGCATCTGACCGCATACATCCAGGACGCAGGCGGAGATCTCCACGAGGTGACCTTCACGCCTGACGAAAGACGGATCGGCGTGGACGTGGTGTCAACACTCGGCGAGCGATCTGACGAAGCGCATACGCGACTGGTCGCGGCGCTCCGTCGGCGCTTTCCCGACACGCAGCTCCGGATCTCCCGGCCCTCGTGGATTCGAGGAGACCTTCGCGTGGCCAAGGCGTGCCGGGCGCAGGTCGCTCTCCGCGACGTGCTCGTGGGAGACGACCTCGACGGAACGAAGGCCGCCGTCGATCGGCTTCAGACCATCAGCTCGCTGATGGAGAAGGAGTCGCGCGTCGCCTCCTGGGCATCGCGGACGGTGATGACCCCGCTCATCGCGTTTGCCGGGTTTCTCTCGTATCAGGTGCTCGCGACCCTCAATCTGCCTGCCGGCTTAGAGTGGATCGCGTCGCTCAGGTATGGAGTCGTTGGCGTGCTGGGAGCGTACTTCCTGTACTACGGCCTGAAAGCCGTCCAGCTCACCGAAATGGCCAATCGGGTGTGGAAACGATCCGCAGAGTACGGGCTCATCCTTAGTGAACGTCGACGCCTGTCCCGGCCGCGAGCCATCGTCAGTCGCGCCGAGCCTTCTGTAAGCAGGCCCGGAGGCGCTTCGTAGTACCCTGACCGGACCCCGCATCGGATAGGAGGCCGCCGTGATTTCCAGAGCGCGGACGCTTCTCGCAGGAGCCACCATCGGCGCCGCCTTCGCCGGGACCCCAGTGCTCTCGGCGCTCGATCCTGACGCTGAACAGTACTGGCCCCAGTGGCGCGGGCCCCACGCAAGCGGTACAGCCCCGCTTGCGGATCCGCCACTTCGATGGAGCGAGACCACCAACATTCGCTGGAAAGTCGAGATCCCTGGCCGGGGATCTTCTTCGCCAGTCGTCTGGGGCGATCGCCTCTTCGTGCAGACGGCGATTCCGGCGAGCGCCCCTGCCGGCACGGCATCTCACGCGCCTCGTGGCGCCGGGCCCAGAGAACCTCATCGCTTTGTGCTGTACGCATTCGATCGCACGACGGGCCGCGTCGCCTGGGAACGGACCGCGCGCGAACAGCAGCCTCACGAAGCGTCGCATCAGGACAATGGCACCTGGGCTTCCAGTTCACCGGTCACCGACGGTGAACATGTCATCGCGTACTTCGAGTCGTTTGGACTCTACGCGTACACGATGGACGGCACGCTGGTGTGGCAGAAGGACTTCGGCGACAAGCAGATGCGGAACGAGTTCGGTGAAGGCTCTACCCCGGCCCTTCACGGCGACCGCCTGGTCGTCGTGTGGGACCATCAAGGTGAGTCCTTTGTCGCGGCGTTCGACAAACGCACCGGCACCGAAGTCTGGCGGCAGCGTCGAGACGAGATCGACAGTTGGGCGACACCGATCGTCGTCGAGCACGCGGGACGCGCGCAGGTCGTCACGAGCGGAATGAACCGGTTGCGGAGCTACGATCTTGAAACAGGCGCCCTTGTGTGGGAATCGCAGGGCGTGACGATGAACCCTATCCCGTCGCCGGTCGCGGCCGACGGCATGGTCTTCGTGACGAGCGGTTTTCGCGGGAACAATCTCAAGGCGATCCGGCTGGCCAACGCCGTCGGCGATATCACGGGGACATCGAGCCTCGCCTGGGAACTGCGTCGCGATACGCCGTACGTGCCATCCCCACTGCTCTACGACGGCGTGCTGTACCTTCTGAAAACGAACACGGCAGTGCTGTCGGCGTTTGACGCGCGCACCGGCACCCCTCACTTCGCGCTGCAGCGCCTCGACGGCCTGGACGAGGTGTTTTCGTCACCGGTCGGAGCCGGCGGTCGCGTGTACGTCACCGATCGCCATGGCACCACACTCGTGATCCGCCAGGGACCGAAGTACGAAGTGCTCGCCACGAATACACTGGATGACGGGTTCGACGCGTCTCCCGCGATAGCCGGCAACGAGATTTTCATGCGCGGCTACACGTATCTCTACGCGATCGCGGGTCAGTAGCGCTCGTGGCCGACTGGTTCAACTCACTCTCAGCACCTGCTCAGGCGCTCGTCGCCGGTCTCGGGACGTGGGGCGTCACCGCCCTCGGCGCCGGGCTCGTCTTCGTGACCCGTCGCTTTCCTCCTGCGCTGCTCGACGCGATGCTCGGATTCGCGGCGGGCGTGATGATCGCCGCAAGCGTGTGGTCGCTCCTTCTTCCGGCCATCGCCATGTCCGAAGCCCAGGGCGGCCGCGGCTGGCTGGCGGCGTCGATCGGCTTCGCACTGGGTGGAGTCTTTCTCAGACTGGCTGACCAGCTGCTCCCGCACCTGCATCCCGGCCTGCCGATGAAAGACTCTGAAGGGCCGAGGACGACCTGGGAGCGGGCGACCCTGCTGGTACTCGCGATCACCCTTCATAATATTCCCGAAGGTCTTGCGATTGGCGTCGCCTTTGGTGCGGCTGCGGCAGGTGAACCGACAGCGACACTTGGAGGCGCGATCGCCCTGGCGATCGGCATCGGACTTCAGAACTTCCCCGAGGGCACCGCCGTCGCGATGCCGCTGCGCAGAGAAGGCGTGTCAATCGGAAAGAGCTTCTGGTACGGACAGCTCTCGGCGCTGGTCGAACCGTTCGCGGCCGTCGCCGGAGCACTCGCCGTCGTCAGCATCTCGGCCCTGCTTCCATACGCACTGAGCTTCGCCGCCGGCGCGATGATCTATGTCGTGGTGGAAGAGCTGATCCCCGAGTCGCAGCAGAGCGGCCACGGCGATCTCGCCACCATGACGACGATGGGCGGATTCATGGTGATGATGATTCTGGACGTGTCGCTCAGCTGAGCGATTCCCAGATCCCTGCGACCGAGAATGTTCTTGAAGCGACAGTGACGCAGCGCTCGCCGACTTCTCTCTTCTCATTCGGCAGGATTTCTCGTGAGGACCACCAGACCGGACGGTTCGGCCTCCGTTCGCAGCATTGACACGCAGGCACGAGGTCCAGGACATCACGCGCCTCAGCTACAATGCGCCGGTTGGATTGCATTCAATCGCACGGGACTGTGCGATGCGGCAATCCTCACGGAGGATGCATGAGTTGGACCCGGCGTGATTTCGTCAAGGTTTCGGCCCTTGGCGCCGTGGCGGGGCTGCTGCCCCGTCAGGTCGGCGCGCAGGCACCCGCAGCGCAGCCTGCCGCCGCTCCCCCGGCGGCACCGCCAACGTTCACGGCCCTGCGCCGCAACGTCGGCATCTTCAGCGAACGCGGTGGCACGATTGGCTGGCTCGTGAACAACGATGGCGTCGTCGTGGTCGACAGCCAGTTTCCCGACACCGCTCCGAACTTCCTGAGCGGATTGAAGCAGCGGACGCCGAGGATGATCGACGTCCTGATCAACAGTCATCATCACGGCGATCACACCGGCGGCAACGGCGTCATCAGAGGCGCCGCGCGCGAGATCGTCGCGCATGCGCGCTCTGCCGAGAATCAGCGGGTGACCGCGGAACGCAGCAAGACCGAGACGACGCTGCCCGACCGCACGTTCAGCGACGTGTGGAACGTCACGGTGGGTGACGAGACGATCGAGGCCAGATACTGGGGGCCCGCACACACGGGCGGCGACATCGCCATTCACTTCCAGCAGGCCAACGTCGTGCACCTGGGCGACCTTCTGAACAACCGCGGCTATCCGAACGTGGACGCGCCGGCCGGGGCGTCGGTGCACGGATGGATCACGGTGCTCGAGAAGATGGCGCCGGCGTATCCCGCAGATGCCCTCTACATCTACGGGCATGCCGAAGCGGGCTCCCCCTTTACCGGCTCCAGGGACGACCTGATGTATCAGCGCGACTACTTCACCGCAGTCATCGACGCTGCACGGCGGGCGCGCAGCGAAGGCAAGTCGCGCGACGAAGCAATCACACTCGACCTTCTTCCAGGTTTCGAGAAGGTTGGAGGACAGAAGGCTCGTCTTGGACTCGCCCTCGGCATCGCCTACGACGAGCTCGCGGCGCGGGGCTGACCGTCCCTACCCGTTTGGGTGATTCGTGAGGGAGCACGGATTCGTAGAATCGAGTCGTGCTCCCTCGTCTCCACGACGAACAGCTCCTCGACGCATACTCCAGCGCCGTGACGGCGGCGGTCGAAGCGGCCGCACCTGCAGTCGCACGCATCGAATCCGATCGCGGGGGCGGCTCCGGCATCGTCCTCAGCCCTGACGGCTTCATCCTCACGAACCACCACGTCGTCGCGCACTCCAGAGCGCTGACGGCCGTGATGCCGGATGGATGGCGCGGTCGATGCGACCTGATTGGCAGCGATCCCCACTCCGACCTGGCGGTCCTGAGGGTGAGTCTCGAGCGAGCCGGCCTGCCCTGCGCCACGTTCGCAGACTCACGTGCGATACGCGTCGGCCAGATCGCGATAGCGATCGGCAACCCGTTCGGCTTTCACCACACGGTCACGGCAGGAATCGTCAGCGCCGTCGGCCGTTCTCTTCGTTCAACCTCTGGCCGCCTGATCGAGGACGTCATCCAGACCGATGCCGCTCTGAACCCAGGCAACTCGGGTGGGCCATTGGTCAACTCGAGCGGCGAGGTAATTGGCGTCAACACGGCCATGATCCTTCCCGCACACGGACTGTGCTTCGCGATTGCGAGCAGCACCGCACGCTTCATCGCGGCC
>JBFWPD010000222.1:0-6605 GCA_050250175.1 Vicinamibacterales bacterium | reverse complement strand
CTTCTGCTTGTCAAGGTCAACACGGATGAGCTGACCGATCTCGGCGAACGCTTCCACATCCGCTCGATTCCGACGCTTGCGGTGTTCTCCGGGGGTAAGGAGCTCGCGCGGACATCCGGCGCGCGTCCCGCGCCTGATATCGAAGCGTTCATCGCTCGGGCGACGCAGTAAAGCGGGCAGGACGGGCGGGAGGGGCTGGAAGGGCGGGAAGGGCTGGACGGGCAGGAGGGGGAGTGGCGGGAAAGGCTGGAGGGACACACATGAGGGTCCCGAGAGACGTAACGCCCCGGAAGGCTTTTCCGTCCTGCCTACCCGCCCTCCTGCCCTACCCGCCCTTCCCGCCCATCCTGCCCGTCCTGCCCCTACGCCGCCTGGTAAACCGCGCGGCCGACGAAGAACGGGCCCAGGCGGTCGAGGTACAGAGACGTCTGCTGCGTCTTCCTCATCGTCTGCACGATCGCCGAGAGCGGGAACAGCTCCTTGCCGAGCAGGCCGACGATGAAGTCGTTGTCGTCCTTGTCGAGTCCATGACACGCAAGGCGGATGTCGTGGGCGTAGTCGCCGACCCCGAACGACATGCCGATGGTGCCGTGCTCGGCGAGGATGACGCGCTGCTCTTCCGGAGGCAGCTGTGCGAAGCGGCCATTACGGCGGAGCGGATACCACACCGCCCAGTTCCACGCCGGATTGAGGACGGTCCGCTTCGGACGCTCCAGGAGCACCTCGCGGAGGTCGGGCTCATAGCCGATCGAGTAGGTGCGTCCGAGCATCGTGAGCCCGGGCTTCTGCTGGAGGCTGTCGAACGGCGCTCGATTGAGGAGCGGCCGCAGCCGATCGATGAAGACATTCGGATCCTGATCCAGCGTCAGGAGCGCAACGCCCCGCGGATCGGCAATGTCCTCGTAGAGAACGGCGGTCAGCCCGGATGCGGCGAGCGCATCCGCGAGAGGCCGTGAATCCGTGCATCCGCCAAACGCGAGCAGCTGCATGAACAGCCGCTCGTTCAGTCTCTGCGGTTCCCCGTTCTTCACGCCGCCCTTTTCCGCAAGATCCGGGGGCTCGGGACCGCGCCTCGCTTCTGTCGCCTGTGTCATGCCATCAAGTATATGTGGCCGCGCGGCGGGACACGGACCACTCGGACTGTACTGGTCGGCGTTTGGGTCGCGAAATTGTTGATGCGATTGACGCTACGCCCCTCCCGTCGTGGGTTGTTCTGCGCGATGATCAAGGTATAATCCCGGGCGACCACAAGCACCACCCGGGGAACCTCTTCAAGGTTATCGACGGAGATTCGCGAGCATGCCTTTCATCATTACTGATCCGTGCATCGAGACCAAGGACACGGCCTGCGTGGACGTCTGCCCGGTGGATTGCATCCACCCGCGCAAGGACGAAGCGGAGTTCGCCGAGGCCACGATGCTCTACATCCATCCCGAAGAGTGCATCGACTGCGGGGCGTGTGTGCCGGCGTGCCCGGTCGCCGCGATCTACGAGAGCGTCGACGCCACCCCGTCGCATCAGAAGGACCTCATCGAGGCCAACGCGATCTATCGCCTCGGCGATGCCGACGCGATGGCCAAGGCCGAAGAGATCGTCAGGGCGCACGTCGCGGCGCAGCCGGCTCTGATGGCGATCCCCGCCGCCGAACGGCAGGCGGCCCACGCCAGCCATTAAAGTCGCCACCTGGAACGTCAACGGCATTCGGGCGCGTCAGGCGCAGGTCCACGACTGGATCGCGCAGGAGCGCCCGGATGTTGTCTGCCTCCAAGAAATCAAGGCTGAAGCCAGCCAGATCCCGGGCGCACTCTTCGGGCTCGATGGGTACTGGTGCTACTGGCACGGCCGCAAGGGCTACTCGGGCGTCGCGCTTCACGTCCGCGACACCGCCGCTGCCGAACGTCCCCTCTGCAGCCATCCTCCATTCGACTACGAAGAACGCATCGTCACGACTGACGTCGGCGGCGTGACCATCGCCTCGGTCTACGTGCCGAACGGTGGCAAGGACTTCGATGCGAAGATGCGATTCCTCGAGGCGCTCGACGCCTGGGTACGGAGCATTCACGCGTCCGGAGGGCAGCTGATCCTCTGCGGCGATCTCAATGTCGCCCGGGCCGACATCGACGTGCATCCCAAGGAGCGGAAACCGAAGGCCATCGGACAGCTCCCGGAGGAGCGTGCCCTGTTCGAGCATCTCCTCGACGGAGGGCTGGTCGACGTCGGCCGTCAGGTCGCGCCCGGCAACGACATGCTGTTCACATGGTGGCCGCCGTGGCGGAACATGCGCGAACGGAACATCGGATGGCGCATCGATTACGTGCTCGCGAGCACCGCCCTGGCACAGACCGTTACGAGCTGCGAGGTCGGCACCAGGATTGGGACGAGCGACCACGCTCCCATAGTCGCGGCGTTTGGCTGAGCCGGCCTGACCGCCGGGCTTCGGTGATATCCTGACGGAAAGCATGAGTACGGAGTTCCCTGGCGGGCCCCCGTCGGCACCGTCGCGCCGCCTCGAGTGGCGGTTCGTCGGACGAGAGGTCATGTTCGGCGCGCGTACGCTCTGCTCGGCAGCCGTCTACGCCATCTTCATCGTCACGTTCGTCTTTCAGGTGGCGCGCGTGGACGGCCGCAGCATGTCTCCCACCCTCGAGGACCGGGATCGGCTCATCGTGGACAAGCTGGCGTACGAGCTGGGAGAACCCACGCGCGGCGACATCGCGATGCTCCGCTATCCCCTCGATCCCGAGAAGATGTACGTGAAGCGGGTCATCGCGACCGAGGGCGACGTCGTTCGCATCGACGACGGACGCGTCTTCGTGAACGAAGTCGAGCTTCCCGATGAGCAGGTGCCGGCGGCATTTCGGGGGCACGACCACTTCGGTCCGTCAGTCGTGCAGCAGGGCTACTGCTTCGTCCTTGGCGACCATCGCAACAACAGCTCCGACAGCCGGCATTGGGGCCCGGTGCCCAAGAAGTACATCGTCGGCAAGGTCAAGCTTCGCTGGTGGCCCCTTCAGCATCTGAGATTGTTCTGACGGGAGCCTGCGCTCTCGCCCGCCCGTGATGTCGAGCTCGGCGCCTTCTCCCTGTCTGGTGCTCATCGCTCCTTCCGAGCACATTCCGACGCTGCAGAAATACGTCCCCGCCAATCCTGGCGAACTGCTGACGTTCTCCGACACCGAACCGCTGCAGGCGCTCGAAGTCATCACGCGCCGGCGGCCCATGCTCGTCGCGCTCGAACGGCTGTTTGCGGGAACACCGCGCGGGTCCGCACTCATCGGGCGAATCAAGTCCGATCAGACGCTCGCCCACGCCCAGATCGTCATCGTCGCGCACGACGACGAAGAATCGCTGAACGAGTTGCGGCGCGGTGCCACTGCCGTCCGGCCGCCGCCCGCGGCGGCGGCGGACACGCCGGCGCCGGTCGATTTCCGCGGCACCCGGCGCGCGGTACGCATCCGGATCGCGGAACACGTCACGGTCATGGTCGATGGCCACATGGCCACGCTGGTGGATCTCTCCACGCTGGGCGCACAGGTTCTCTGCCCGACGGTGCTCCGTCCGAATCATCGTGTGCGTGTGGTGATGGCCGACGACCGCGCATCCGTGAAGTGCGCCGCGGTCGTGGCGTGGGCGTCGTTCGAGATCCCGCCGAAGGTTACGCCCCGCTATCGCGCGGGCTTGCAGTTCCTCGACGCGGCGCCGTCAGATGTCGCGGCGTACTGTGACCGGCACAAGGAACACAAGGAATCACAAATTGAAGATTGAAGATTGAAGATTGGAAAGACGGCCCCCTCGCGGGATGCCGGCCGGCGCGGAACGGCAACTCAGTCGGGCAGTTCAATCTTCAATCTCAAATCTGCAATCTTCAATTTCATGACGTCGTCACGCACGATCGTGTCGTGGCGCTCTGAGCCGGTCGAGACGATGGCCGCGGGCACGCCCGTAATCTCCTCGAGCCGCGCGATGTACCGCTTGGCGTTCTCGGGGAGATCGGCGTAGCGCCGCACGCCGCGCGTTGGCTCGGACCAGCCTGGCAGAGACTCGTATACCGGCTGGCACGACGACAGCTGGCCGAGATCCGAGGGGAACTCGGTCAGCGTACGCGACCCGCAGCGGTACGCCGTACACACGTCAATCTGCTCCAGTCCGTCGAGGACGTCCAGCTTGGTCAGCGCGAGCGCATCCAGACCGTTGATGCGGACGCCGTAGCGGACGGCCACCGCGTCGTACCAGCCGCACCGGCGTGGACGCCCGGTCACTGCGCCGAACTCGTTGCCGCTCTCACGCAACCGATTGCCCATCGCGCCGGTCAATTCAGTCGGCAGGGGTCCTTCGCCAACGCGCGTCGTGTACGCCTTTGCCACGCCGAGCACGGCGCCGATCGACTTCGGGCCGACGCCCAGACCGGTGATGACCCCACCGATCGTGGCGTTCGACGAGGTGACGTACGGATATGTGCCGTGATCGATGTCGAGCAGCGTCCCCTGGGCGCCTTCGAACAGGATCGACTTGCCCGCACGCATCGCCTCGTTGAGCAAGAGCGACACATCGCGCGTCCAGGGGCGGAGCCGCTCGCCGTTCTGGCGAAGCGTGTCGAGCACCGGCTTCCAGTCCATCGTGGTGTCGTGGACCAGCCGGTTACGGGCGGTGACGTTGTCGCGGACGTTCTGTTCGAGGCCCGCCGGATCGGCAAGATCGCCGACGCGAATGCCCCGGCGGGCGATCTTGTCCTCGTATGCGGGACCGATGCCGCGCGATGTCGTGCCGATCTTCCGCTCGCCCCGCCGCGCCTCCGACAACAGGTCGAGATCGCGATGGTACGGCAGGATCAGGTGCGCCTTGTCACTCACCACCAGCCGATCGCCGACGACGATTCCGGCCTGGGCAAGCTCGTCTACCTCGGCAAAGAGCGCCTGCGGGTCTACGACAACACCATTGCCGATGACGCACGTTATACCGTCATGCAGGATCCCTGACGGTATGAGGCGCAGCACGAACTTCCGGCCGCCCACATAGACCGTGTGACCGGCGTTGTGGCCGCCCTGATACCGGGCGACGATGTCGAAGCTTGGAGTGAGGAGGTCGACGATCTTGCCCTTGCCCTCGTCGCCCCATTGCGCACCTAGAACGGCCAGATTCATAGTCGGGATTCCGATTGTACCTCGACGCGTCGCTTCGCGATTGCGCGCGCAACACGAATGTTCACGTACGGACAAACGTGTACTGACGTGCACCGCACGCAGAACGCGGTCCACGTCAGAGTCAAGTGAAAAAACTTTTCATTTTCAGTTTGACATCACGCGCGTCGCTCTCTAAGTTCTAACCTTCCATTTGCGCTGTTGATCATGCGAGAGGCACACGCATGCTGACGCCCCGCTCCACGCTCATCCGCCGCGTACTCGCGACACTCGACGCATCGCCCTCCCGAATCCCCGTCCTGCTTGGCGGATGCGGAAGCGGGCGGTCGACGGTGCTGACGCAGCTGCGCGACCGGATCGGGCGCACGGCGTCGCACTACATCGACGTCGAGCGGACGGCGACCACCCCCGAGCGGTTCCTTCTCGCCGTGTCCGGAGCCTCGCCCTTCCCCGTTGCGGAAGCAGCGTCCGGCGCTGGCGCGCGCGCGGCATTCGACGCCACGCTCGCGTTCTTCGAGCGCGCACGGACGAGCGGCAACGCGCCTGCCACCTTCCTGCTCGACGAGTTCCTCGAGTTCCGGACCTTCGAGAGCTTCCCGGGGCTCCGTCGGGTGCAGCACGACCTCGTGGACGTACTGGCGGCCAGCGGCAACCGGTTCGTGCTGACGAGCCGCTACACGGCGAGGGCCTTGCGGCTGCTCCGCGATCGTTCAGCACGGTTCGAAGTCATCCACATGCCGGCCCTCACGGTCGAGGACACGCTCGACATCGTGGGACCGATGCGCGCAACCCTGTCTTCGGGCGACGCGCAGGACGCCGACTACGTCGCCCGGACCGTCCAGGCACTGGCCGATGGCCGTCCGGCCTACATCCGTGCCATGGCCGACGAGCTTCTGGCGATGCAGGACCATGGCGGCAGCGACTCCCTGAGCGCGCTCGTCTCGCTGATGGCCCCGGGCGGCCGCCTGGCTGACCGGTGCGGCCACTCGTACGAGTTGCGGCTGCATCGAGCGCGCGGCTACGGCGCCCTCAAGGCAATCCTCGAGATTCTTGCTGAAGAGGAAGGCCTGACGCTGACGGAGATCTCCCTGCGTCTTCAACGCACGCCGGGCTCGACGAAGGACTACCTCTCCTGGCTGGAGGACGTCGACCTCGTCACCTCGCGGCAGAAGCGGTACAGCTACGCGGATCCTCTGATGCGCACCTGGGTGCGTCTCCACTGCCGCACGTTCCCGCCGAGCGAAGACGATGTGGCGCGAGAGATTCACCGCTACGCCATGCCGCGGCTTCCACAGTCCGAGCCGGCGCCGGCAATGGCCATGGCGTCAGTGCAGTCCGGCGGCTCCGGCACGGACGACGATCGCAAGCCGTGGGGAATCATCGAGATCGACTGACGAGATTTGGTAATTGGGTAGTCTGGGAATTTGGGAATTGAACCTCTTACCAGGGCTTGCCCATTACCCAATC
>JBFWPD010000221.1:0-6614 GCA_050250175.1 Vicinamibacterales bacterium | reverse complement strand
CGTACGTCGCTCGGCTGCAGTCGCAACGCTTCGCGATAGTGACTGATTGCTTCCTCCGGCTGCTGCCGCGCGAAGTACGAGCGACCGACGTTCAGATGGGCCTCGACGTCGCTCGGGTCGAGCTCGAGGGCGATCTCGTAGTGCCCGGTTGCTTCGGAGGCCCTGCCGACGGCTTCAAGGGCGGCGCCGAGATCAGCATGAAGCTGCCCGGGGCCATCCACCCGCAGCGCGGCCTCGTAGTGCTCGATGGCTTCGGCGAAGTTGCCTGCCTCGTGAAGGCTCTTGCCCAGGTTGTGGTGCGCGGGACCGAAGTCGGGATTCTGCTGGAGCGCCACACGGAACTCCTCGATCGCCTCGGCCTCACGGCCAGCCTGCTGGAGTGCCACCCCGAGGTTGTTCCGTCCGCGATAGTTCTCCGGAGCTTCGGCAACGACACTCGTCCAGAGGGCCAGCGAGTCGAGATACTGACGGTTGCGCTGCACCGTCAGCCAGCAGAATGTGCCCACAACGAACAGGACCAGGATCGCGAGTCCCCGGCTCTTCACGGTTCCGAGAGGCGCGGATGCCGGTGCGCCAGACGATTCCCCGATGCGCGCCGCAAGCAGATAGAGGCCGCCGACCACCAGCATGACCACTCCGGCAAGCGGCACATACATCCGCCGCTCGGCGCCGACCTCGGTGAACAACGGCAGGACGCTCGATGTCGGCGCGAGGATCAGGAAGATCCACATGCCGAGGAATCCGGCTGCTCGATGCCGAATCAGCGCAACGAGGGTCAGGCCAAGCAGGAGAACAAGAAGTGCCGCGTAGGGTGCAACCTCCGAGACCGACGTCGGCCGCGCCAGACCGTAGTCGAAGATCAGCCCCGTCGGCCAGATCGCCCGCCGCAGGTACTGCAGGATCACCTTGCACTGGCTGAGGGCGTAATCGAAAGGTGTGACCCCCATGCCCGCATTCGTATCGCGGAATGTGAGGCTCAACGCCGCGAGCAGAAGCCATGTCGCGGCAAGTCCCGCGTACAGCCGCCAGCGGCGGGCAAGGACCACGCGGAACGGCTCGCCCGCGAAGGCCCAGTCCCACAACACCACCATGATCGGCGCGGTGACCATCACCTGCTTGCTGGCCATGCCTGCCGCACAGGCGCACATGGCACCGGCGAACCACGCGCGAGAGCCCGGAGATTCCGAGTGCGCACGAATCGCACAGTAGAGCGTGAGGAAGTAGAACAGACCCATCATCGTCTCGGTGCGCTGCGAGATGTAGTTCACAGCCTCGGTCTGCAGCGGATGGGTCATCCAGAGCAATGCGCCGGCAAACGCGATCCCGCTCGCGTGGGCGCCGAAGCGCGCACGCAGCGCGCCCGCAAGCAGCGTCCGCCGCACGACGCCAAACAGCGCGATGGCCGCCATCAGGTGAATGGCGATGTTGGTCAGGCGGTACGCACGGACGTCGAGTCCGCTGGTCGCGTAGTTCACGGCCAGTGAAAGACTGACGAGCGGCCGAGCCGTCGCGATGGTGTTCTCCGGCGCGTTCACCAGATGCCATGGCGGCCACAGATCGCGGATGTATGGGTTCTGGACGATCGATGGCACATCGTCCAGGAGGAACGGCGTGTTCAGTCCATTGAGATAGATGACCGCGCCGACGAGCAGGAGGACGCAGACGGCAGCAAGAGCAGGCACTCGATCGGCAGTGTCATCGCCGCGCGCGAGTGCAACCGTGCGTTCGCTCTTTGCCGGGGGCCCGACTGGGCGCCTCGATTTTCTTCCCATGGGCCGCGACCTTCCAGATTATTGCGCGGCCTCCGTACATGTAGCTACCTCACATGTAGCTGGCTCGCGGCTCTGGACGAGTCTAGGCTCCGGGGGCTTTTCGAGATTCCCTTACGATCAACGTCAGGCCGTCGGCCCCGACGACTTCGACCGTCACGCCCGCCTCGATCGACTCTCCGTCCAGCGCCCGCGCAGACCACAGCTCGCTGCCAATTCGCACATAGCCTGCTGGTGCAAGCGGCTGCGTGACGACAACCCGGCGCCCGACGAACCGCGACGCCGGCATCGGGTCCCGCTGCTCGTACGCAGCCTTGAGCTTGGGATAGAGGACGACGTCCTTGAGGAGCCAGGCCAGCCACAGTGCAGCGGCGCCCCACGCGGACACACCTGCCCAGCGGTGCAGCGCGAGCACCGCGACCGCGGCGATCGCGAGGCCGGGCAGCTGGAAGAGGATGTATCGCTGCAGCGCGCTCGGACGGCGCGCGCGGATGTCCGTCACAGCGGTCGGCGAGGCGTCAGCAGGCGGTGATCCTGGGGATTGGAAGGTTCGCGGCGGTCAGATAGGCGACAGCCGGCGAGCTTGCGGCACACGAGATCGCGCGTATCGTCGGACTGTGGTCGAGTGCGTTCAGACCAATCGGCGGTGAGGTCAGCTTGAGGTGCGCGAAGAGCGGCCGCGTGTCCTCGCCGCGTTCGCGATCGATGGGGCGAAGGTGGCCGCCCGCGCTCATGGCCGCAGGCAGGAGCTTCATCGCCACGCGGCCTCGCACGTTGCCGCCGATCGCCATCACCCGTCCGGCAACGGGATCGACTTTGACGACGACGTCGCAGTGCATGCGGGCGCCGGTGCCTGCCTGCGCGCGTCGCTGACCGATGGTGCGATACATCGGACGCCGCGACGAACAGAGAAGGTCTCCGGGCTCTATTGCGGTCTCGCCTGCGTCGTAGGCCACGAACGCCGCCGACGAAGCACGATCGCCCCGCGCGCGTATCGCCTGATCCACATAGACGTGGTGAGCGACCGCTCGCTGGAACTGCGCGGAGGTGCCGAGTCCTCCTTCGCACATCACCCATGAAATGAATGCCGCTGACCAGGGGTCGCGCCATCGCGCACCGTCGCCGTCAGGCCCGCGCCATCGCTCGTTCATCCTGTCCACGATCCAGGAGCCTTCCGGTGTGACAGCCCAGTACCCGGCGATCGAAGTGGCGATGCGCATGGCTTCTTCAGGAGGCACACGCGGGCGGCGGCGCTCGCCGTCAAACGCCCCCAGGTCGAATGGCGCAGGGTCGTTCGTCGGACCGTCGTTCCCGGCCTCGTCATCGAAGCTCGTCGAATCGACGATGTGGAATCCGAAGAAGGCCCATTCCTGCACCGCAATGTCGACGATGCGGCGACGCGTCTCGCTGGTGGGGAGCGTGCGGCATCCGCGCTGCAGCAGCGTCAGGTCGCGCGGCAACCCGCGAACACGGTCGCTTGGCGCGGATGCATCGAGAAGGCCGGCCGGAAGTCGGGCAAGCGGTATCGTCTGCCCCATCGTCGGCTGGACCGGGAGGATCAGCAGCAGGATGACGAGCGGCAGGGCGCATGCCTTCGGCATCAGGTTCTCGCCCGCCGAACGTAACACAAATCCCGCCCTTCCCGCCCCGCCTTCCTGCCCTCCCGCCCCTCCTGCCTTTCCCGCCCTTCCTGCCCTCTGTGTCACCCTGAGCCGTAATGCCTTACACGGTCCAGCAGGTCCGGGCCGGGACCTGCCTGCTCGGCAATGAGCCAGCCGACGAGATCCTGGGGCGGGCCGTACACGACGATCACCCTTCCGTCCCGAAGCGGACCAGGATGCTCGCCCTGATGGACCACCACGCCGCGCGCACCGCCCGGCTTGAGTGCAGCTGATGGCGCATTCAGGCGGGTCGAGCCGGATGCGCGAAGACGGCGCGCCTCGGCCTGGCATCGCGACCACATGTCCAGGCCGCCCGCAGCGACGCCTTCGACGAGGCGAATGGCGTCGGCGGGCCGGTCACCGATGTCGATCGCCCACATGCGACGGCGAACGGTCGCGAGATCGTCGAGATTGGTGATTTCTTCGTGGCGCAGGAACTCAGCCCACGCACCGCTCGGTGTATCCGCGAAGTAGTGGGCGGGACCTTCGCCCGTCCCGTGCCAGCGGCCAGCCGGTTGATCGGCCGTTTCCCAGAGGAAGGGCCAGCGGGAATCGGTCTGCCTGAAGACGATCACGTGATCGACAGGGTGACGAGGCTCCGGGCCAGCTCCCGCACACGCTTCGGCCCCTCGTCGTCTGCATCCCAGTCGCGCACGAGAAATGCGGCCGGCTCGCGTCCCTCCAGCTGCGATCTCTTTCGCCGGAACCAGCGGCGAATGCCGATGTCGTTGTACGAACCCGCCAGGTCGCCGACGACGAGGGCGAGGAAATGCAGTCGGGCAGCCACTGCGTCGGGCGTGCTCCTCTGGCCTGACTGATAGCGCTTCAGGCTCGAGACCGAGACGTTCAGCAACTCAGCCAGTTCCTCCGGAGGAAACACGCGGGCCAGTCCTTTCCATTCGTACTCTGGCGCGGGTGACGCTTCGAGTGCCGCGACGATCGTCTGCAGAAGGTCGGCGAGCTCGGCGGCCGAAGGGACTTCGACGTTCGCGATGAGATCGGCGGCTGAGGTGGCAATCCCCGCGCGGCGGATCCTGGCTGCCAGCTGCCGGATGCCGGGCGCATCGGAGCGAGCCGGGCCCGGGTCCAGGATACCCATGGCTTCAGCGCGTCTCGCAACGGCGAACACCTGCCGGGCGAGCCGCAGGTCTGCCGGAACAATATCAGGACCAGATAGGACTTCCATCAATGTCCAATGTATGTCCGATACGTATCCGGCGTCAATGAGCAGGCGTTTCAGCGCGGTTTCAGCGAATCTGCAGCTCCCGCATCAGCTCGGCCACCTGAGCGAGATATGGCTGGGCCCAGCGGACGTCGGAGCGGAGCCGCCACCCTGCGTAGGTTTGCCTGTACCGGCCGGACAACTGGCGGAACCACTCCGCGGTCGGCTCGCAGTTCGCGCGCCTGGACTCCGACCAGGACGCCGGGTTGCGGACTTGAACGCCGAGCGTCCCATCGACTCTCCGGATCTCGCGCGAGTAGGTGTCGAAATAGGTACCCGCGCGCTTGTGGAGGAGCGCAAACGGCTGAACCCCGGGATCCTTTCGGAGTGCGTAGCTGTTGGTCTTGCACGTGTACTTCGTTGGCCGCTCCCGCCAGCGCGCCACCGTGCGGCGCAACCCAAGCAGCCGCGACTGCGGCTCGATCAGCTCTCGATTCCACGAATACCCTCTCGCCTCTGTGTCGTACGCGTTGAGCAGCCGGTGCGCGAGGTCAGGCGCAAACCAATCGTCATCGTCGACGGGAACGAGCATCGCGCCATCGGGGATGTCTTCGAAGCGTGCGGTGATCTGTGCGCCTTCCACGCGACTGAGGCTCAGCGCCGCCACGTCCTTCATGCGCTGTCGAAAGACGTTGTAGCGCATGGCAAATGTGGCATTCCACACTTCCACAAAGGGTCGCACCTCCGGTACGAGCTGCTCGGCAACGAGCGCGTCGTCCCGCCAGTCGAGGGTGCGCCGCACCCAGATGTGGACGGAGACTGACATCAGACCCCCTGTGCTTGAGGCACGTTGACTATTTCCGTAGCTGCTCGAGCTGCTCCGCGAGGGGCCGGACCCGGGTGTCGCCGCGACGCAGGCGATAGAGCACACTCGTGGAGAACGCCGCCGCCAACCAGAAGTGCCTGTCGTCGCGAAACCCGGCAACATCGCCACCAGCCGCACGATACGTGTTCAGGAACTCACGCTCGCTCGCCGGCTCGAGGGGCCAGCGCGCCACGGCTCTGGCCAGATCGAACGCGATGGGCCGGACGGCCAGACGCTCCTCGTCAATCAGACGCAAACAGCCCGGCGACTGCTGAATGAGGTTGTCCGGGCAGATGTCCGCGTGCGTGAGCGCCGACCGCGTCCCAACTGGTGCTTCGAAGGCGATCAGCCGCCGGCTCGTTTCCAGATCGAGAAAAGCCCTGCGCAACAGCGCGCGCGCGGCTCGAGCGATGATTCGCGGATAGGCGGACACCGGGCGCACTGGCGCGCCTGCAGCGGGCAGCTCGTGAAGGCGTTGAGCGAGCCGTGCCGTCGCGCGCAGCAGGGCCCGGCGGTCCCACGCGGTCGCCCTCGGCCAGAGATGCGCCACAGTTGGACCGTCGACGAATTCGGTCAGCAGAACACGCCCGAAGCGTGCGAGCGGCCGGGGAAGAACACCGTCCTCGGCCGCGGCAAGGGGCTGAAACACCGCGTGTGCCGCGGATGCCGACGCAAACGTTCGGAGCTTGAACGTCCGGCCGCTCATCGTCTCGACGCGGAACACGGGCGACGAACCGCGATCAGACAGACGGACGGCTCGCCGGATCGCGAACCCGTGAGTCGCGAGGCGCGCTCGGATGCTCTCTTCGAGAGTTCGACTCATCTCCTGCCTTGACTGCTCATACGGTCTTGAGTAGCGTGCCTCTCACACCGAATGCCGGACGCAATCGCGCGCCTGGACTGGTCGCGCCGCAACGAGCTGCGTGCCGTGATCCTTCAGCACCCCGTCGTTCATCTTCAGCGGCCGGATCTGGACGAGGCGGGCCTTCTCGAATTTGCCGCTTCGCTCGGGACACCTGAACCCTCCCCGCGCGCCAACTTCCAGATCGAGGGATATCCGCAGATCATTCGAATGGGAAACCTTCGCGATCAGCACGGCGACCGGATTGCGGGGTCGGCTGTCAGTTTCGGCTGGCATACTGACAATTCGTACCGTC
>JBFWPD010000220.1:0-6688 GCA_050250175.1 Vicinamibacterales bacterium | reverse complement strand
GAGGCTGAAGCCTCTCCGGTCGCCCTCCGGGCTCCCTCCGAGGCCCCAGCCTCGCCTGGTTTCTGTCTGGACATACCCCATTCTCCTCGCTCCAAAGGGCTGTCCAATCATTTCGTGCGGCGGGGGAAACGATCCATTGGCTACTCGCGGGGGTGGCACGGAATGGGTGGGGTTCGCGATTATGCCTGCGCCTCTCCGCGTTCCAGGAGGTACAGGCTCGCCGCTCAATCCCATCGCCGTCTTCTAGGCTCGTCGGGAAGGAGCCGCCGCGTTGAGCGGCGTTCGGCGCTCGGCCGGCGGCGCGGTCTCGACGAAGGGCCAGGCAGGGCAGGTGAGCCGCTCCATCTGCGCCTGCCTGGTCCGTCCTGCTCATCCAGTCCTTCCTGCCCGCCTGCCCGAGATTCGCGCTATAGTCAGCCTGACCGCCAGGGGTATCCCACCGGGATTGAGAACAGACCCTTGGAACCTGATCCGGTTCAAACCGGCGAAGGGAGTGCGGTGCCCGCCTCCCGACTCCGGCATACGCGGCCGCGAATGGCCGCCGGAGCTTCACGATGTCAGACTTCTCAGCGGCCTATCCGCAGTCGAACAAGGTCTACGTCGAGGGACCGCAGGGTGTACGCGTTCCGATGCGCGAGATCACGCTGACGGGAGGCGAGCCGTCGCTCCGTGTCTACGATACCAGCGGGCCGCAGGGTCATGACGTGGCCAAGGGGCTGCCGAAGCTGCGCGAGCCGTGGGTCGCGTCGCGCCGCGCCGAGGCGCGAACCGGCCGGCCGGTGACGCAGCTTCACTACGCCCGGCGCGGCGAGATCACGCCCGAGATGGAGTTCATCGCGTTGCGCGAGGGACTGCCCGCCGACTTCGTCCGCGACGAGGTCGCGCGCGGCCGCGCGATCATTCCGAGCAACATCAATCATCTCGAGCTCGAGCCGATGATCATCGGCCGGCACTTCCTCGTCAAGATCAACGCCAACATCGGGAACTCGGCGGTCTCGTCGTCGATTGAAGAAGAAGTAGAGAAGCTGCGCTGGGCCACGCTCTGGGGCGCCGACACCGTCATGGATCTGTCGACGGGCCGGAACATCCACGAGACGCGCGAGTGGATCATCCGGAACTCCGCGGTCCCGATCGGCACGGTGCCGATCTACCAGGCCCTCGAGAAGGTCGGCGGACGACCGGAGGATCTCACCTGGGAGATCTATCGGGACACGCTGATCGAACAGTGCGAGCAGGGCGTTGACTACTTCACGGTCCACGCCGGAGTGCTGCTCCGCTACGTGCCGCTCACCGCGCGGCGGGTCACCGGCATCGTCTCGCGCGGAGGCTCGATCATGGCGAAGTGGTGCCTGGCACACCACCAGGAGAATTTCACCTATACGCACTTTCGCGAGATCTGCGAGATCATGCGCGCCTATGACGTTTCGTTCTCGCTGGGCGATGGTCTGCGTCCGGGTTCTATTGCGGACGCGAACGACGAGGCACAGTTCGCCGAGCTGCAGACGCAGGGCGAGCTGAACAAGATCGCCTGGGAATACGACGTCCAGGTGATGAACGAAGGTCCGGGCCACATCCCCATGCATCTCATCAAGGAGAACATGGAGAAGCAGCTGGCCTGGTGCCAGGAAGCGCCCTTCTACACCCTCGGCCCGCTGACCACGGACATCGCCCCTGGCTACGACCACATTACGTCCGCGATCGGCGCGGCGATGATCGGCTGGTACGGCACCGCGATGCTCTGCTACGTCACGCCGAAGGAACATCTCGGGTTGCCGAACCGCGACGACGTGAAGGCAGGAGTCATCGCGTACAAGATCGCCGCGCACGCTGCTGATCTCGCAAAGGGCCACCCGCGCGCCCGGGAGTGGGACGACGCGCTGTCGAAGGCGCGCTTCGAGTTCCGATGGGACGATCAGTTCAATCTGTCGCTCGATCCGGTGACGGCTCGCGCCTTCCACGACGAGACTCTGCCCGCCGACGGCGCCAAGGTGGCGCACTTCTGCTCCATGTGCGGCCCGAAGTTCTGCAGCATGGAGCTCACGCAGCAGGTGCGCGACTACGCCAAGGACAAGGGACTCGACGCGGCGAGTGCCGTATCTGCCGGCATGGAAGAGAAGTCGGTGGAGTTCAGACGTCGATCGGAGATCTACGTCCCGGCGGGGAAGAACTAGGACATCTGGTGATTGGTAATCTGCAAATCTAGAAATGTGACCTCTCCACTACGGGTGGATCATTCGAGAAGAGTCTGGCTATCCGACCAGCCTCGAGTGACCGGGACGCAGTAGGAAGCGAAATTCCCAGATTTGCAGATTTGTAGATTTCCAGACGTCAGCGAGCCGGCTCTGGCGGCGCCGGCACGATCTGAATCACGGTGCGGAATCGCTCTGGCTCCGAACCCTGGTTCGGATTCGGATAGCCGCGCGACGTAGCCGACTCGTAATCCTTGATCGTCACGCTCGGAGGAAACGCCATCACGTTGTCGCGGAACCGGCCTGTGTTGAACTGATGCGTCGCGGGAACCTCGAAGACGAGGTCGCCTCGTTCCCTCAACACGTTCCTGTAGTAGCCGACCAGATCGGTGAAGCTCGCGCTCGTTCCATACAGATAGAAGCGCTGACCGGATCCGGCGTCGTACGACGTGATGAACTGCGCGCCGGGATATACGGGGACTCCCAGCGACTCGGGCACGGGGGCTTCGGCGCGCGGAATCACCGGCGCTTCGACCGGCGGCGGCGCGACCACTTCGTCGGCGGGCCGAGGTTCCGCTGGACGCGGCGCCGAGGTGCCGGGCCGGGGAAAGGGCTGCGGGACGGGCAGCTGCTGAGCCATCGCGCCCGCAAGCATCAGTGAAATCAGCAGCATAGGCCGATTATACGGCGGACCGGTTCCGGGAACGATCTCTCCACGCAAAGCGTCTCTAATAGCAGGGCACGCCCGTGTCCGTTAACAGCCGGGCGATAGAATAGGACTATGTCGAACGCAATCAAGACAGTTTTGCTGCTCGGCGCGCTGAGCGCACTACTTCTCGCGATCGGTGAAGTGATCGGCGGATCCCAGGGACTGATTGTCGGATTCGCTTTCGCGGTGATCATGAACTTCGGGTCGTACTGGTTCTCGGACAAGATCGTCCTCAGGATGTACAGGGCTCAGCCCGTCGGGCCGGGCCACAGGCTCTACGACATCACCGCCTCGCTGGCCCAGCGTGCGGGCCTTCCACAACCGAAGGTCTACGTGATTCCGGATCCGTCGCCCAACGCGTTCGCGACAGGACGCAATCCTGAGCATGCTGCCGTCGCCGCGACCGAGGGGATTCTGCGCGCGCTGGACGACGAGGAGCTCGCCGGCGTGATGGCGCACGAGTTGGGTCACGTCAAGAATCGCGACATCCTGATCAGTTCGATCGCCGCCACGATTGCCGCCACGATCATGATGGTGGCGAGATTCGCGATGTTTTTCGGCGGTTCACGCGACGAGCGCGGGAACGGGAATCCCGTCGCCCTGCTGGCGACGATGATTCTCGCGCCTGTCGCGGCGATGCTCATTCAGGCGGCGATCTCTCGTTCCCGTGAATACGTTGCTGACGCGACCGGGGCACGCATTGCGGGCCATCCGATGGGGCTCGTCAGCGCGCTCCGCAAGATTGAGGCTGCCTCGCGCAAGGTGCCGCTGGATGCCAGCCCGGCCACGGCGCACATGTTCATCATCAAACCGTTCTCTGCGGGCGGTTTGTTATCTCTCTTCAGCACTCACCCTCCGACCGAGAAGCGCATCCAGGCGCTCACGCAGCTCTCGCGCATGTAGTTCGGCGGGCGTGGCCGCAAGGCCACACCCGATTTCGTACTGGCGTGAGTCTTGCTGCCTCCAGCTGGCAGGAGCTGGAGGCGACCCGTGCAACCAGACAACCTCGACATACCGGCAGGACAACTGGCGCCAGGCGCCAAGCGAATACTCGATCGTTCCCTTGAAGACGCCCGGCGTCGCGAAAACGTCTGGCTGACGACGGAACATCTCTTTCTAGCGTTCGCGCAGGTCGAGTGGGACACCTTCTCGGCCCTCATGCAGGACGTCGGACTCAATCCGCAGGGAGTGCTGCAGGCCGTCGAGGATCACTTGCAGCATCTACCCGTCGAATCAGGCGAGTCTCCGAGGCTCTCGCCGACGACGAAGTTCGCCCTGAAGATCGCTCTTCACCATGCGAGCCGCGCTGGCAGGCAGACTATTGACGGCCCGGATCTGTTCTCGGCTGTCCTCGAGGAAGCGCAGAGCGTCCCGGCGGCGATCCTCCGGCGTCACGGTGTCGAACCCGATCTCGCCGTCTCCCGTCTCAGTGCGCGGATGCGCGACCTGGAGCTGCGCGAAGAGCGCTTGCGCGCACGGTTCGAGCTGCCGCCGTTCCTGAAACACTTCGCGACGAACCTGAACCTGCTGGCACATCAGGACCGGACGCCACCGGTCTTCGGCCGCGAACGGGAGATTCAGCAGGTGCTCGAGGTACTGAGTCACCGTGAGCGCGCCAACTCCGTGATGCTCGTGGGCGAACCCGGTGTCGGCAAGACCGCCATCGTCGAAGGCCTTGCGCGGCGGATCGAGCTCGAACCGGAGACCATCCCCGTCCGCCTGCGGGACTGCCAGGTCGTGAACCTTCAGATGAATGCGATGGTCGCGGGCACGATGCTCCGTGGCATGTTCGAAGATCGCATCCAGAACGTGATTCGCGAGCTGACAGAGCACACCAATCTGATTCTCTTTGTCGACGAGGCGCACACGCTCGTTGGGGCCGGATCCGCGCTCGGATCTCCGTCGGACGCCGCGAACATCCTCAAGTCGGTGCTCGCGCGCGGCGAGGTTCGGATGATCGGTGCGACGACGCTGAGCGAGTACCGCGAGCACATTCAGGAGGACGAAGCGCTCGCACGTCGCTTCCGCTGCGTGACGGTGGCGGAGCCGTCAATCGAGGAGACGCGGAGGATCCTGTTCAACATCAGACCGCGCATGGAGCGGAACTACTCCGTGAAGTTGAGCGACGAGGCCATCGAGATGGCGCTCGAGATGTCGCCGCGCTACATGCGGCACCTGCGGCTCCCGGACAAGGTCATCGGCTGGTTGGACACGGCGGCGGTGCGCACAGAGATGAGCCGTCGCTCCGACGTCACGCGCGACGATGTCGCAGCCGTGATCTCTCATGCGGCCGGCATTCCGGAGGACATGGTGTTCCGCGATGTGACGGAGCGGTTCCGCGACATCGACATACGCCTGCGGGGCCGGGTGGTCGGGCAGGAGAACGCGGTGAAGGCGGTCGCACGGCGTCTCGTCCTGAACAAGGGGCCGCTCAAGGACGGCTTCGACCGGCCGGACGGCGTGCTGTTGTTCCTAGGACCCACCGGCGTCGGCAAGACCGAGCTGGCGAAAGGGATCGCGGAGTTTCTGTTCGGCGACGAGCACAAGATGATTCGCGTGGACATGTCCGAGTACCAGGACGGCACCGTCTCGGTCGACAAACTGATCGGGATGCCGCGCGGGATCGTCGGGAGCGAGCGAGGAGGCATTCTCACCGGCCAGCTCCGCGACAGTCCGTACTCCGTGGTGCTGCTGGACGAGGTCGAGAAGGCAAACCCGTCGATCCTGAACCTGTTCCTCCAGGCGTTCGACGAAGGCTGGCTGACCGATGGACGCGGACGGCGTGTCTACTTGAGCGACGCGATCGTCATCATGACGTCGAACCTGGGGTCGGAGCACTTCCGGAAGCTGACCAGTCCGTTCGGCTTCAGGGCCAGCACCATGGGCATCGAGCAGGTACAGGGCGAGGTCCTTCGGGAGCTCGAACGGCGGTTCTCGCCTGAGTTCAGGAACCGCATCGACGAAGTCGTGTTGTTCTCGCCGTTGACGCGCGACGAGGTGCGGGAGATCACCAGAAAGTCACTCGATCGGGTGGCGTCGACGCTCGCTCGCGCCGGCAAATCGATAGAGATCGAGGAAGAGGCCATCGAGAAGCTGGTCGCGGCAGGCTACAACCTCGCCTTCGGCGCCCGCTTTCTCAAGCGCACGATCGACGAGCTGATCAAGCTGCCGATCAGCGCGCGGTGGAAGGAAGGCGACCGGTTCCACGTCGGTGTTCGCGAGGGTTCGATTGTCGTGGAGGCCGTCGCCGACGAGGCGCCTCCGGCCGTTGTGGACAGCGCCTCGGACTACCAGGCGAATCCCACCTGCTCCGGCATGATTGCCTGATCCTCCGGGGCAGTCGTCTCTTCCGCATGCGGCCGTGGATCCAGGCGGTAGCGCGCCTGGATCGAGGCCACCATCGCTTTCACTTCACGACGATAGGACTCCGGCGCGTGCTTCGACGTATAGAGACGCTCGAAGCGCGGGAGCATGGCCGGAAACCCGCGCGCGATGAACCGCAGGAAGTGCTCGCGGGTTCCTCCCTCGAGATGCATCACGTTGCAGCCGACGAAACGCGCGCCGTGATCCGCGATGGCCTTCAGGGTCCTTTCGACCTTCGACGCTGACGATGAGAATCCTGGAACGATAGGGGCCATCAGCACGCCGACGTCGATTCCCGCGTCGGCCAGCTGCCTGACAGCGCGCAGTCGCCGGAGAGGATGGGCCGTCCCGGGCTCGAGCTGCTGCCACGCATGCTCATCCACGGTGGGGACGCTCATATAGACCGCGCAGCCGGCGCGCTTCCCCC